>DLDC01000128.1 GCA_002480935.1 Prevotella sp. UBA7782
GACGTCAGGTCAGGGCTTTCAGCTTGTAAAAGGCATGAGATATGCTATGAATACAAATTATTTATGAAGATAAAACAGATTATTTTAAGAATAAAAATAGCTTATTTTGAAAAACAATATAATTTGTTTTTGTTCCCTAAATGTCGCACTTTGCGTCCGGAAGTCATGCCCGTTGCCTCACGTTAAGGCATCAGCCGGTACCTGACGGCGACTGCGGCAGAGCTGAAAACGAGCACTCCATGGCACGAAAAGAAGCAAGCTGATGGCTGAAACGGCCTATACGAAAGGTTAAAATAGGAATATAAATACAGAATTTCTACAAAATCGGGCCCTATATTAGCGGGTCATTATTAGGTAATAAAGATAACAAGGTACTCTCTATGAACAAGAATCAGGTGGTTGAACACAACCCCATCTATCTCATTTTCAAGAGCTTCATCAAGCTATATCTTATCATTGGCGCCGTGATGCGCGTGGTGCTGGCCTGCACATCGCCCCAAGACGCGTCTTATAACATTTGGGAGATAGCGCGAAGTTTGCTGGTAGGAGCCGTCACCGACCTGGGTATGGGGCTGCTGCTGGCCATACCGATGCTCATCACAACGCTGGGACTGAACGAGCGCAAGTATAAACGGCCTTACAACATCATCATCCTGACCCTGCTGGCATTGGCCTTCGGCTATGCCCTATGGCCCAAGTCGGTGTTTAAGGAGTATGGTGGTGGAGCGCCGCTCATAGCCCGTCTGCTGCTGGGATGGAAGTTGCTGAGCTTCGCCCTGCGCGCTTTTCTGCCCTCATGGCGCCGAACTTGGCGCCACGTGTCGCTCTATGCGCTGTGGACGGTGTACGTTTTCTGCGCGCTGTTTGTGGCAGCCGGCGAGTTCTTCTTCTGGCAAGAGTTCGGCGTAAGGTACAATTTCATCGCCGTAGACTATCTTGTTTACACCCACGAAGTGATAGGCAACATCATGGAATCTTATGCCATCATCCCGCTGATGGGCGCTCTGGTGGCTCTGACCGCGCTGTATATATGGGTAGAGGCACGCCACATGCGCTTCCGTCTGACGGGCAACTACACACCCAAGATACTGGCCGCGCAGTGGGGCGTATACCTCTTGCTGAGCCTGGCAGGCTATGGCGTGGTGACGCTGACGCACTCGCTTGACAGCGACAACCAGTATGTCACGCAGCTGGAACAGAACGGTGCCTACGACTTCTTGCTGGCTTTCAGAAGCAACAAGCTGGAGTATGACCGCTTCTATCCCATGATGGGCAAGGAGCAATGCAAGGTGATGTACGACGAGATGTGCGGGTTGAGCTCGCAAGGCACCAAGGTGCTGGCCACCGACACGGTGCAGAGGCGCAAGAATGTGGTGCTGGTCACCGTGGAAAGTCTGAGTGCCGACTTCCTGACACGCTATGGCAACAAGCAGCACATCACGCCCTTCCTTGACCGGCTCATAGACAAAAGCACCGTATTCGACAGTCTCTACGCCAACGGCAACCGCACCGTGAGGGGGCTGGAGGCGCTCTCGCTGTGCGTGCCACCAAGCGCCGGAGAGAGCATCATTAAGCAAGCAGACAACCGGATGGGCAGTATGTCGGTGGGAAGCGTGCTCAGAAGCGAAGGCTACACGGTGCAATTTCTCTACGGCGGCGACAGTTACTTCGATAATATGGGCGATTTCTTCTCGCATAACGGCTATGAGGTGATAGACAGAAGCAGTATTGCCAAGGACAAAATAACCTTTGCCAATGTGTGGGGAGTGTGCGATGAGGACATATTCAGGAAGAGCATAGAGGTGTTTAACAACGATTATAAGAAGGGAAAGCCCTTCTTCGCGCAGATCATGACCACCAGCAACCACAGGCCTTACACCTATCCTGCGGGGCGCATCAGCTATCCCGACAACCCCAACTGCCGGGAGGCAGCTGTGAAATACACCGACTATGCCATCTCAAGGCTCATAGGCCAGGCTGCCAAGGAGCCGTGGTTCAAGAACACTGTGTTCGTCATCATAGCCGACCATTGCGCATCCAGCGCGGGCAAGACGTCGCTGCCGATAGAGAAGTATCACATTCCGTGCATCGTGTTCGACCCCTCACAGCCCGTGCACAGGGCCATCAAGAAGACGTGCTCGCAGATAGACGTCATGCCAACGCTGTTGTCCTGGCTCGGCGTGAGGGCCAAGGTGCGCTTTGCCGGAGCCAATGTGCTGGGCAAGAACTTCCATGAGCGGGCCTTCATGGCCACTTATCAGGACCTGGGATACATGGAAGGCCACTGCCTGACGGTGCTCTCGCCGGTGCGTAAGGTGAAGCAATACGCCCTCAGAAGGCTGCCTGACGGCACATGGGACGAGACGCTCATGAAACAAAGCCGCCCTGAGCTGGTGAGGAAAGCGCAGGCTTACTATCAGTATGTGAACCTTTATCTGAGAAGAAAATAGCCATTCCATCGGCCTAAGCGGGCTTTCTGCCACAGCCAAAGCCATACAGAAACCATTCGGGCAGGCACTCTACGCAATGTGAGAATGCCTGCCCGAATGGTGTAGGGACATAAGCTGAGCTGTGAGAAAAGGGAGAATGACTCTATCGAACCACCTTGGCGGCACGGCTGCCCCGCGCTGTTTGCGCCACAACCACGTATACGCCTTTGCGCAAAGGCGACAAGTCTATGCTGCCGGTGGCATACTGCCGGAGCACCAACTGGCCCTCGGCGTTGTAGACGGAGATGCTGCCGGGGAGCGAACTGCCGCTCACTGACACCTTACGGCCCTCTAACAAGAAGTCTACATCCACCCAAGCATTCTGGCTGTTGATGGTTGCCACGATGTTATCCGGCTGCCATGACACGCTCAGATCCTTGGGACCATAGCTGAACTGGTGGCGGTTGAGCGTCATGGGCTGCAGGTATTGGCCGCCCGTAAGGTCGTAAACGCTCACAAAGCGTATGCGTGACAGGCTGAAATCTTTATCGGGCTGATAGGTGCCATGCATCTTGATGGTGAGCGTATCGCCTGCCGGTATAACGACATCTGCGGTATCCATAAGGGCTCCATCGCAGAACCAGCAGCTCTCATCATACATTCTGGCCACGAGTCGGCCCCTGTATGTGCCGCCCGTGTTGCACACCTTGGCGTTGAGTATCATGCAGTTTATGGGCACATCTGTGTCTCGTGGCGTGAAATAAGGCTCTTGTAGAAGTTGCAGGCGGGGCGCAGAGAGACTTTCGGATGCCTCGGTATGGGCCCGTAGCGTGTCGGTATTAGCGGGGCAAGCGATGCCCGACACTGCCTCAGCTGAGCCACATGGCGTGGTGAATGAGGCGGCATGAGCGGCAAGCAACACTGCCCAAAGGGTGATAATGGCGCATAATCGGTTCATACGCATCGCTATTTTTATGTTCGTCTACCCTTTTCGGCCTTGTCGTTATCAAGACTTGGAACCTTCGAGCATGGCAAGACAGCGGTTGAAGAATGTTGCTGCCGGACCGCTAAGGGCTAAAGGCAGCGAGCTGTTTCCGCCCACTTGACATAGCTCATGTGGCACCTTGACAGGTTACAAACAACGCTGTAAGAGTAGACAAACATGGCATATTTGTTGCAAAAATAGATATTTTTCAGCAAGTTAGTAACTGCCAAGGAGTTAATTTACGTTAACTACAGTCCATCGGATAGCCTTTATGAGGTTCAAGAAACATGCTTATGATTTTAATTAACTACCTTTGCACAAAACCAAAACACAAATCATGAAACGCATTACACTAACACTATGCCTGACATTCCTGACGCTTTTGGCAGCTCAAGGGCAGCGAACGCTGGTGCTCAACGCTCAGCATGAGGGCCCCAAAATAGCCAAAACCATGTATGGAGTGTTCTTTGAGGACATCAACTTCAGCGCAGATGGCGGACTGTATGCTGAGCTTATCGAGAACAGATCGTTTGAGTATCCTTATCATCTCACGGGCTGGAACCCCATGGGAAACGTGGAGATAGGCGACAAAGAGCCGGCCTTCAGCCGCAATCCGCATTATACCAGGCTCTTGCCATGCAGTCATCCGCAAAAGATAACGGCTCTTACCAACCACGGGTTCTTCGGTATAGGCCTGCACAATGGTGCCTTTTACGACTTCAGCCTCTATGCCCGGGCGCTGAAAGACTCGGCACGGCTCACCATTACGCTGCTAGACAGTGCCAACAACGAACTTTCGAAGAAGAATATCACCGTGGTTGGCAGACAATGGGAGCAATATACGCTGAGCTTTAAGGCCTTTTCTGACGTGCAAAGAGGGGCTCTCAGAATTACATTGGCATCGCGACAGGGGGCTGACATTGACCATGTGTCGCTCTTTCCGGCCAATAACTGGCACGGACTGAGGCCCGATTTGGTGCAGTGTCTGGCCGATCTGAAGCCGGGAGTGCTGCGCTTTCCGGGCGGATGCATCGTAGAAGGCACCACGCTCAGCACACGTTATCAGTGGAAAAACAGCATAGGTCCGGCAGAAAACAGGCCGCTCAACGTGACCAGATGGAGCGACTGCATGCGCAACCGCATCTTTCCCAACTACTATCAGTCGCTGGGGTTGGGCTTCTATGAGTTCTTCTTGCTGGCTGAACACATCGGCGCTGAACCGCTGCCTGTGGTGAGTTGCGGCATAGCCTGCCAGTATCAGAACAGCGACGACGACCCCACGGCGCACGTAAGCATAGACAGTCTGAAGCCATATATAGACGATGCGCTCGACCTGATAGCCTTTGCCAACGCCGACACCACCAATCCATGGGGGCGCATACGTGCCGAAATGGGCCATCCGGAGCCCTTCAACATGAAGTATATAGGCATAGGCAACGAGCAATGGGGAAAACTTTATCCTGAAAGACTGGCCCCCTTTGTGGCCGCCATACGCAAACAATATCCCAAAATACAAATAGTGGGCTCTTCAGGGCCTTATCCTGAAGGCGACAGATTTCAGTATGGCTGGAAGGAAATGCGCAAACTGGGCGTTGACCTGGTGGATGAACACTACTACAGAGGCCCTGATTGGTTTTTGAATAACGCCACACGTTATGACAGTTACACCAGAAAAGGCCCTAAAGTGTTTGCCGGTGAATATGCAGTAAGGGGCGGGCAGAACAGCAACAACTTCTTTGCGGCACTGTCAGAAGCGGCCTTTATGACCGGACTGGAGCGCAATGCGGATGTCGTAAGAATGGCTTCTTATGCCCCACTCTTTGCTCATACGGACGGATGGCAGTGGAAACCGGACCTTATTTGGTTCGATAACATGCGGTCATTACGCACGGCCAACTACTATGTTCAGCAGCTTTTCAGCCGTTATAAGGGCACCAACATGATGAGCATAACAGAAAACGGGATGCCCATAGCAGGCAATTTAGGCCTTTACGCTTCTGCCGTGGCCGACGAAGAAAAGGGTGAATATTACGTAAAACTGGTTAACGCTACCGACGCTATGCAAGACTTGAAGGTGGTGGTGAAGGGATTGACCCGCGCCAAAGTGGGCATGACCGACCTTTATGGCGACGAAAACGACGAGAATACAATGCAGTGTCCCACGGCTGTAGCGCCCAAGACACTGCCCGAAACGGATATGTCTGGCGGCGTACTCAAGCTGAGTATGCCTCCGATGACCTTCAGAATAGTGACCATCAAACCTGCTAAGAGATAGCAAGAAAGCCCGGCTTGGCCGGGCTTTCTTGCTTGTTTACTTTAAATACACTTAGATATTACTTCCCCTCGGGGAACATTTCATGTAGCAAGGCCAATGCCTTGTTCTCGTTAGCTTCCATTATTTCGCGCTCACCGGGACCTTTGTCGTTGATGCCACATAGGTGTAGGATGCCATGGATAATCACTCTGTGAAGCTCATCATCATAGGCTTTGCCATACTGGGCGGCATTGCTGCGCACCGTGTCGAGCGAGATAACCACGTCACCATTGATGGTTGAGCCCTCATCATAGTCGAATGTGATGATGTCGGTGTAGTAGTTATGCCCCAGATACTCATTGTTTACCTCCAGTATCTTGTCATCATTGACAAACATATAGCCCACTTCGCCCACTGTTCTGCCGTAAGTGGCCGCCACGGCACGTATCCATCGCGTTGTGTCGCGCTTGCGTATAGCGGGCATTTTCACGCCGTCTGCATTGTAAGTAATCATATCTTCTAAGGTTTCAGAAAACGTTTCATTGTCTTGTCTTGCATGATTTCGAGTCCCTTTTGCACGATGTCGCTCTGCTCATTCCACACTTCAAAGTACTCGTTCATAGTCCATAGGTCGCGCGCGATAAGGGCCTTGAGCTGCACCTTGAGGTAAGGCAGGGTGCGTTTTTGCTCGTCTGCGTCCTTAGGTACAATCTTCTGGCGCTTGCCTTCGGCGAAGATGGTGTCTAGAAGAGCCTGCGGAACCTCATAGTTTTCACGGAAAGCAGCGAATGAGGGATAGGCTTTGCGAAGCTCATCACGATGCGAGTCGATGTATTTCAGGCACTGTTTGATGACGATGCTCTTGGCTACGAGGCGGCGATGCAGGCGTGTATACTTCATCGTATCGAGCGGAACGAACACGTCGGGCATGATTCCGCCGCCGCCATACACCGTGCGATGCTTGCGCAGAGTGATGTATTTGAGCGAGTCGGCAAAGTGAATGGAGTCTTTATTGGTGAGTTCGCCGTGCTTAAGACGGTTCTCTAAGTCCATCTCATAGTCCTTCAGGTCGCCTTTGGTGTAGGGTTTCTGGATGCAACGACCGCTTGGCGTGTAATAATGAGCCACAGTAAGGCGCATCATAGAGCCGTCGGGGAAGTTCACCGGGCGCTGTACGAGGCCCTTGCCAAAGGTGCGCCGGCCCACGATAAGGCCGCGGTCTTGGTCTTGGATAGCCCCCGACGTAATCTCAGCAGCCGATGCTGTGAGCTCATTGACGAGCACCACGACGCCCAAATCCTGCAGTTTGCCGTCGCCATGAGCCTTGTAGGTCTGCTTGTCTTGCGCCCTTCCTTGCGTGTAGACGATCATATCGCCCTTGCGAAGGAACTCATTCACGATGGAAACGGCCGAAATAAGCAGTCCGCCACCATTGTCCTGAAGGTCTAACATCAAGTTCTTCATGCCCTGTTGGCGCAGAGTATTCACGGCGTCCATAAACTCTTGGTAAGTCTTTGCGCCGAAGTTTTCGATGCGAATATAGCCTATTCCGGGCCTAATCATATAAGAGGCAGTGACCGAATGAACGGGTATTTTGGCCCGTTTCACCGTGAAATGCAGGGGCTCAGCAACGCCCGGACGAACCACAGTGAGGTTAACCAGCGTGCCCTTTTTGCCTCTCAAGCGCTTCATGATGTCGCTCTGAGCCATCTTGACGCCCGCTATGGCAGTGTCGTTAACGGCTATGATGCGGTCGCCCGACATGATGCCCACCTTCTCAGAGGGGCCGTTTACGACGGGCTGAATGACCACCAGCGTGTCTTCCATGATGTTAAACTGCACGCCGATGCCCTCGAAGTCACCTGCCAAGGGCTCGTTGAAAGCCTTTGTTTGTTTGGCGTCGGTGTAGGAAGAGTGCGGGTCCAGCTTCTCAAGCATGCCCCGTATGGCATCCTCCACCAGCTTATTGTCATTCACTGTGTCTACATAGAGCTGCGAAATGGCCTGCTCTGCCAGTTGCAACTTGAACAAAGGGCTGAACTTATTGCCCCTGAGCATGAGCTGGGCATTGGCATGTGCCGCTGCCATGAGCACGAAGATGGCAAATAGAAATATTTTTTTCATAAGACGATATTGTCCTTTCTTATAATCAGTCTATAGGGTCGGTGTCTTCAGGAAGGTCTTGTTCGATCACCAGATTGTCGATGATGAAGTTCTGCCTTTCCATCGTATTCTTGCCCATATAATACTCCAGGAGCTTCTGTACCTGGTCGTTCTTGTGCAAGGTGACCTGCTCCAGCCTCATGTCAGGGCCTATGAAATGCACGAATTCATCGGGCGAGATCTCTCCAAGGCCCTTGAATCGGGTTATCTCGGGGTCGGGTCCGAGGTCGCGTATGGCGTTGAGCCGCTCCTCCTCGCTATAGCAATAGCGCGTGATGAAGTCGTTTTTGCGTTCGTTCTGTGCCAGTTTGGCATCGGCCTCTTTTATCACCTGCTTGTTCTTTATCTTGGTTCGCTTGTTTCGCACACGGAAGAGTGGGGTCTGCAACACAAATACATGGCCCTTCTTGATGAGCTCAGGGAAGAACTGAAGAAAGAAGGTGATGATGAGCAAGCGTATGTGCATGCCATCCACATCGGCATCGGTAGCCACGATAACCTTGTTGTAGCGCAACGTGTCGAGCCCGTCTTCTATGTCGAGAGCGGCCTGCAGGAGATTGAACTCTTCGTTTTCGTAAACCACTTTCTTGGTGAGTCCGAACGAATTGAGGGGCTTTCCGCGCAGCGAGAACACAGCCTGCGTATTGACGTCGCGGCTCTTGGTAATGCTGCCGCTGGCCGAGTCGCCCTCGGTAATGAATATCATGCTCTCCTCTTTGCGGTCGTTTTTGGAGTCAGAATAGTGTATACGACAGTCACGCAGCTTGCGATTGTGCAGGTTAGCCTTCTTGGCGCGCTCTCTAGCCAGCTTGGTTACGCCCGCCATAGCCTTGCGCTCGTGCTCGTTCTCCTTGATTTTCTGCTCAAGGATGTCTGTGCAGTCCTCCTTATGTATGTGCAGATAGTTGTCTACCTCGCGCTTGATGAAGTCGCCCACATACTTGTTGATGGTGTCACCGCCCGGAGCCATGAGGGTAGAACCCAGCTTTATCTTTGTCTGCGACTCAAAAACGGGCTCTTCTACATTGATGGCTATGGCGGCAACGATGCCATTTCGGATGTCGGCATACTCATATTTGCCGAAGAACTCCTTGATGGTCTTGGCTATATGCTCCTTGAAGGCCGTCTGATGTGTGCCTCCTTGCGTGGTGTGCTGGCCGTTTACGAACGAGTAATATTCCTCGCCATACTGGTTGGTGTGGGTAAAGGCTATCTCGATGTCTTCGCCCTTCATGTGCACAATGGGGTAAAGGCCGTCTACAGTCATGTTGTCGGTGAGCAAATCCTTCAGTCCATGGCGGCTCAGGATGCGCTGACCGTTATACATGATGGTGAGCCCGGTGTTGAGGTAAGTGTAGTTGCGGAGCAT
>DLDC01000154.1:0-176 GCA_002480935.1 Prevotella sp. UBA7782
CTTTCCGGCGGCCAGCAGCAGCGCGTGGCCATAGCCAGAGCCCTGGTCAACAACCCTGCCGTGATACTTGCCGATGAGGCCACCGGAAACTTGGACACCCGAACCTCTTTTGAGATACTGGTGCTCTTTCAAAAGCTTCATGCAGAGGGGCGCACCATCATCTTCGTGACCCACAA
>DLDC01000154.1:265-1133 GCA_002480935.1 Prevotella sp. UBA7782
CTCTCAGCTGCAGAAGGTCTGGCTGCGTTGCCAGCCAATTCTGACGAATAAAACATTGCATTATGAACATTACCAATCTTTTCAAGATAGCCTTAAAGGCAATAGCAGCCAACAAGATGCGCTCCTTTCTCACCGCATTGGGCATCATCATAGGCATTGCATCGGTCATCACCATGCTGGCAATAGGCCAAGGCACAAANNTACAGGCCAATATTGCCCAAATGGGCTCTAACATGATAATGATAAGCCCCGGTGCCGACCGCAGAGGGGGCGTACAGCAAGACGCTTCGTCTATGGAGACGCTCAAGCTTACCGACTATCAGGCGCTCAAAGACGAGTGTAAGTACATCAAAGCCATATCTCCTGTGGTGAGCAGCACCGGACAATTCATTTACGGGAATGAGAATACGCCGTCTACCATCACAGGTGTTAATCAAGACTACTTAGAGATAAGGCAGCTCAAAGTGGCCGATGGAGAGATGTTTACTGACACCGACATCAAGACAAGTGCCAAGGTTTGTCTGCTCGGGCAGACCGTTGTAGACAACCTGTTCCCCGACGGTTCAGACCCAATAGGCAGGGTGATACGCTTCAACTCCATACCTTTCAGGGTGATAGGAGTGATGCAGAAAAAGGGCTACAACTCTATGGGCATGGACCAGGACGACTATGTTCTGGCACCTTATACGTCGGTTATGAAACGCATTTTGGCACAAACCTACCTGGGACAGATACTGGCTTCGGCCATCACAGAGGACGTTACCGACCAGGCGACAGACGAGATGACGTCTATACTCAGGCGCACGCATAAGCTGAAAGAAGCCACCGAAACCACTGAAGGTGATGACGACGACTTCAACATACGCTC
>DLDC01000154.1:1149-11769 GCA_002480935.1 Prevotella sp. UBA7782
GCCAGCATGATGAACTCCACCACAAATATGCTCACCATCCTGCTGGGATGCGTGGCAGGCATCTCGCTCATCGTGGGCGGAATAGGCATTATGAATATTATGTACGTGAGCGTAACCGAACGTACGCGTGAGATAGGCCTGCGCATGAGCGTCGGCGCGCGTGGTATCGACATTCTCAACCAGTTTCTCATCGAGGCCATATTGCTCAGCGTATCGGGCGGACTGATAGGCGTCATGCTCGGCATAGGGGCTTCTTACGCCGTAAAAATGCTGGCCCATTGGCCCATATCCATCGAACCTTGGACCATCATCATGAGCTTTGCCGTGTGCACGTTCACCGGAGTGTTCTTCGGTTGGTATCCTGCCAAGAAGGCAGCACAGTTAGATCCTATAGAAGCAATCAGGTATGAATAGTCTCAAAAAAAGGAAAATATGGAGCATCGTTATGCAGATTTTCATCTGCACGATGCTTTTGCTGTTACCATTTATATACATTTTGCCTGATGAAAAGCTCACCATTACGCTTTACTTCACAAAGAGTCTATGGCCGCTGTCACTCATTCTGCTGTTCTATTTCAATGCCCTTTGGTTAGTGCCCCACTTTGCCGTGAAGGCCAAAAACACGCTCATGGTGACAGGCATCAACATCCTTGTCATCGTGGTTATTGCAACAGGGCTGCGCATAGTAGGCGGTATACAGCACCGTTTGCGCATAGAAAACTCCGAGAAAAAGCATCAGCCCACGTCAGCCTTTATCAAGACAACAAAAGAGCCACCCACCTTTGTGTGCCTGATGTGGATAAAAGACACTTTCAACTTGTCGGTTGCAGCCAGTCTGGCTTACTTCATCATCATCGCCAAACAATGGCGAAAGACCGAAAATGAGCGTCAAGAGGCTGTCGTAGCCTTGCGCGAGGCCGAGCTCAAAGCACTGCGCAACCAGATAAGCCCGCACTTTTTATTAAATACATTGAACAATATTTATACGCTCACTGCGTTAAATAAAGACAAAGCGCAGAGCTCTATCATCGAGCTTTCCAATATGTTGAGGCACATACTCTATGAATCCGATGAGGCATTTGTACCGCTTACGCACGAAGTAAAATTCATTCGAAGCTACATAAACCTTATGCGGCTGCGCATAGCACCTAACGTAGAGATAAGCGAAAAGACCGAGATACCAGACCCATGCTACCTCGTGGTGGCTCCCATGCTGTTCATCTCGCTGGTAGAGAATGCCTTCAAGCATGGCATATCGCCTGTAGAGAAGAGCTTCATAAGCATCTCGCTACATGCTGACAGCAGCAAGATAGAGCTTACTGTTGCCAACAGCAACCACCCCAAAAAGAACGACCACAGCGGCCACGGCGTAGGTCTGGCCAACATGGAGCAACGCTTAAAGCTCATGTATTCAGGAAAATACAGTTGGCAACATGGCGTGCAAGAAGAAACAAATACGTATATATCAAAAATAACAATATATGAAACTGAATTGTGTAATCATTGACGACGAGCCTCTGGCAGCCAATCTGCTGGAGAGTTATGCGGAAAGAACATCTTATATACACCTTGTAGGAGCCTTCAACAACGCCGTTGACGGAATGAAAGCCATACGCGAAAACAGCGTAGATCTGGTGTTCATGGACATTCAAATGCCCGACCTCAGCGGCATAGAATTTGCCAAGATACTGCCCAAAAGCGTTAAGGTCATCTTCACAACGGCTTTCAGCCAGTATGCCATAAAGGGCTATGACGTAAACGCACTGGGCTATCTGCTCAAGCCTATCAGCTATGAAGACTTTCTTAAAGCAACGGCCAAAGCACTCGACTACTTCACCGAGAGAGACCGCGACACACCCATGCCGGCCGACAGATTCATCTTCATGAAGAGCGAGTACAAGCTTGTGCAAATACCATTAGATGACATTCTCTACATCGAAGGCGTAAAAGACTATGTAAAGGTGTACATGGCAGGCGACAAAAAACCTGTGATGAGTCTGATGAACATGAAGAAGTTAGAGGACCATCTGCCCCATCCTGAGTTCTTGCGCGTTCACCGTTCATACATCGTACACATGACTCGGATAGAGCTTATAGACCGTCTGCGCATCGTCTTCGGCGATAAGTTCATCCCCGTGTCTGAGAGTTACAAAAGCGAAGTGCAGAAATATCTTGATCAGCACACCCTGATGTAAGCATCAACAACACGCGCCCAGCGCGGCGAGAAGGAAGGATAACAGCCTGAACAACATGGCCGTTATCCCTCTTTTTTTATGTCATCAGCTCCCCACACCGTCATGCTTATCTCACAGCCTATTGCGGGTCGCTTTCTAAAATAGGCCTTTTCGCGTTGCAAAATAGGCATTATTGAAGGCTCAAATAGGCACTTTCGCGTTGTAAAAAGGTCTGTTTTGCAAACAAGCATCAACTTCTGGCAAGACCAACATGCATTTTCAGCCACGCTGATAGCCCTTTTTCGGCAAAAAATAACTATCTTTGCGCTATACAAAACAATCAACCCATGCAAAAGCTATTATCATTGCCACCCAATCTGGTGAAGTGTTTTCATGAAATAACCGGGCTCAACAAGCGCCAATGGTTCTGCACTAACGACCCCGTAGGGCATAAGTTAGGCTCGGGAGGAGGCACAGCCTGGCTGTTGCTCAAGGCCTTTGAGGGTGCCGGCACCACGGCTGGCTTTGACCAATGGCTGGCGTCTGAGAAGCGAATACTCATACATGCCGGCGGACAGAGCAGGCGGCTGCCGGCCTATGCGCCGTCGGGCAAAGTGCTCACACCCATACCCGTGTTTCGCTGGGAGAGGGGGCAAAGACTCTCGCAAGACCTGCTGTCGCTGCAAACGCCCCTGTATGAGCGCATCATGCAAGAGGCTCCGCAAGACATGCATACCATGGTGGTTAGCGGCGACGTGCTCATCCGNNGAGCCACTCAACCCCTCCAGCCCATACCTGAGGCTGATGTTGTTTGCTACGGATTATGGCTCGGACCGGAAATAGCAAAGGACCATGGCGTGTTTGTTTCAAGCCGTAACAACCCCGCAACACTAGAGTACATGCTGCAAAAGCCCACGGTTGAGGAGCTCGGACAGCTGCAAAAAGACCATCTCTACCTCACCGACATCGGTATATGGCTGTTCTCTGACCGAGCAGTAAAGGTGCTCATGCACAAAGCTATGCACAAGGGCGAGGTGGCAGACTATGACATGTACACCACCTTCGGAGGGGCCTTGGGCGCCGAACCACGGATAAAAGATCCCGACATCAATGCGCTCAGCGTGGCCATACTGCCACTGCCGGGCGGCGCATTCTATCATTTTGGCACCTCGCACGAAATCATTTCGTCTATGCTTGCCATACAAAACGTGGTGAACGACCAGCGTGAGCTGCTCCATCACTCCATCAAACCGCACCCTGCCATGTTTGTTCAGAACTCTGAAGTGTGGGTAAAGATAACATCAGACAATAAGAATCTGTGGATAGAAAACTCTTGCGTGGCAGAGAAATGGCAGTTAGCACACGACAACATCATCACCGGCGTGCCTCAAAACGACTGGGACATCAAGCTAGAAGCCGGTCAGTGCATAGACATCGTGCCCATCGGAGAGAACGAATGGGCTGTTAGGCCCTACGGATTTTATGATAAGTTCAGGGGCGAACTGTCGCTCCCCGACACCCTTTTCATGGGTAAGCCGTTCGGCGAATGGGCTTCCCGGCGCGGCATCAACATCGATGAGATTGACGGCAAGGCCGATTTGCAGACCGCACGCATCTTTCCTGTGGTGGATAACCTGAGTGATGCGGGGCTCGTATTGCGCTGGATGCTCAACGAACCCTATCAGCAGGGCGGCCAAATGGTGTGGAGAGAGGCCCGAAAGATGAGCGCCGAGGACATCAGCGCGTGCGCCAACCTCATCAGGCTGGCCGGGCAGCGCAGCCAGTACAGAGCTTTCAACTGGCCTTTCCTGGCCCGCAACTACCAGCACAGCGTGTTTTATCAAACCGACTTAGACGATGCCGCGCACGAATTTGCCGACAATCACATTGCCATGCCCACGCCCCTGCCCGCCGACACGCCTTTGCTCACGCGCATACACGATGCCATGTTCCGTTCAGAGCTGCAAAGGCTCAACGGCAAAGACGGCAACGAGGAAGAGCAACATGCCTTTTCGCTCTTGCGCGAGGGGCTCACCAGCCACGTATTGGCACACAAGCAGGCACCCCACATGGACGTCTTTGCCGACCAGATAGTGTGGGCGCGCTCGCCGGTGCGCATCGATTTGGCCGGCGGATGGACCGATACGCCGCCCTATTGCCTGATGGAAGGAGGCAACGTAGTGAATATAGCCATCGAACTAAACGGTCAGCAGCCGCTGCAAACCTATGTCAAACCGTGCCGCGAACCGCACATTGTGCTGCGAAGCATAGACATGGGCGCCTCTGAAACGATAGAAACGTATGAGCAGTTGGATAATTTCAACACCGTGAAGAGCCCCTTCTCCATACCCAAAGCGGCTCTCGTGCTGGCCGGTTTCCATCCCGGCTACTCGCAAGAGAGCTATGCCTCTCTGCGCCAACAGCTCGAAGCTTTCGGCCACGGCATCGAGATAAGCACACTGTCGGCCATTCCTGCAGGCTCCGGACTGGGCACAAGCAGCATTCTGGCGGCCACTGTCTTGGGCGCGCTGAGCGACTTCTGCGGTCTGAGATGGGATAAGGAAGAAATTGGTTTGCGCACCCTTGTGCTCGAACAGATGCTCACCACAGGGGGCGGATGGCAAGACCAATATGGCGGATTGCTACAAGGCGTGAAGCTGCTCACCACTCGTTCGGGCTTCAAACAGACGCCCCACGTGAGGTGGTTGCCCACCGATCTCTTCACACAACCCCAATATGCGCAATGCCATTTGCTTTATTACACCGGCATAACACGCACGGCGAAGAGCATTCTGGCCGAGATAGTGAGGCGAATGTTCCTCAATCAGCACGACGAACTGGAGGTGCTGAGGCAGATGAAGAGCCATGCCATGGACATGTATGATGCCATTCAGACCGAGAAATTCAGCCTCATGGGGCGCCTCATAGGCAAGACGTGGCAGCAGAACCAGCGTATAGACAGCGGCACCAACCCCGAAGAGATAAACCGGATAACCCGTCTGATAGACGATTATTGCCTGGGCTACAAGCTGCCGGGGGCCGGTGGAGGCGGCTATCTGTATATGGTGGCAAAGGATGCAGATGCTGCCACGAGGATAAGAGAGACGCTCAACCACAACCAGACTAACGCCAACGCACGCTTCGTAGACATGAAACTAAGCGAGCAAGGGTTGCAGGTGAGCCGCAGCTAAGGCGCGCTCGCCTTGCCTCATGCCCTACGCCCGTAAGTAGAATCCATTCAACCAACACCTCAACCATGTACAGAACCATTGCCATCATCGCACTGTTGTGCGCTGTCTTGACAACAGGCAGGGCGCAGAACACACCTAAAAGAGTATTCAACTCATCTGTCGGAGCGCGCCGCAATGCCGACAGCACGCTCAGCGCGCACGTCAACGTAGGGCTGGTGGGTCTGGTAGACACGCTGCGAGGAGTGCAGCTCAGCCTCACCGACGCCGTTGTGAGAAGGCAGGGCAAGGGCGTCAACATCGGCACACTGGCCGCCATATCGGCCGGAAGGTTCAGCGGCACACAACTGTCTATGCTCACCAACATCTCGCTAGGGCCCTTCAGCGGCCTTCAGGTGTCGCCCTTAACCAACATATCCATGGGTTTGAAGGGCGGCTTACAGCTCTCCGGCGTAGCCAATATATCCTCTGCTACAGCACGAGGGGTGCAGGCTGCCGTCTACAACTATGCCGACACGCTCAACGGTTCGCAGATAGGCATCATCAACGTGGCACGCTCTCACCCCAAGGGATGGCAGATAGGAGTTATCAATTACACGCAAGACACGGTGGCACACAAGCTAGGCTTGGTGAACATAAATCCCAAAACGCGCATCGACTTCCTCACTTTCATAGGCAACACATCCAAGCTTAACGGAGCCATCAGGTTCAGAAACAAAAGCACATACAGCATTCTGGGCATCGGAACCCACTACATGGGGCTCGACAAACACTTCTCCGGAGCACTGTTTTATCGCATCGGTCAGTACTTCAACCTCACTCCCCGGCTTTCCGTAAGCGGCGATGTAGGCTATTATCACATTGAGACTTTCGAGGAGAACACCCAAGAAAAGCCTCAGCGACTCTATTCTTTGCAGGCCCATCTCAACGGCGATTACCAGCTCACACCCTTCTTGGGCATCTTTGCCTCGGCGGGTTACGGCAGCACACATTATTATTATCACAACACCAAATACCGCAACCGCTTCATTCTACAGTTGGGTTTGTCGTTCAGATACAACAACAAGAGGCAGCCGGGAACCTTCTATAAGACTGCCCATAAGGCTGATATGCTCAGCGAGCCCACCGACTCTCTAGAGCGCACCTACGCCTTTCTGGCTCCCTGGAACAGGAAGCCCCACTACTGGATGGCCGCCCTTCAGGTGACGGGCATCAACGTCTTGGTGCACAGCTTCGACCATTTCATCATGAAAGAAGACTTCGCCCAGGTGCACTTCAAGGACATTGGCAACAACTTCAGGCACGCTTTTGTGTGGGACAACGACAAGTTTTCTACCAATCTTTTTGCCCATCCCTATCACGGAAACCTATACTTCAACAGTGCACGAAGCAACAACCTCAGCTTCTGGCAGGCCACTCCCTACGCGCTGGCAGGCAGTGCCATGTGGGAGTTTTTCGGCGAAACAGAGCCTCCGGCCATCAATGATTTGATGGCAACTACCTTCGGCGGCATCTGTATAGGCGAGATAACACACCGCCTGTCGGCCCTTTTGCTAGACGACCGCAAGCACGGAGCGCCCCGATTCTGGCGCGAGCTGGGGGCCGGCATCATCAATCCCATGGGCGCTTTCAACCGTCTTGTAAGGGGCGATGCCTTCACCGTGCGCAACGACTACCATCGTTATCACGACAAAAACCGCTTTCCCGTGCACCTGGCAGCAACCGCCGGCTTCAGGTATCTGGCCGACGATGGCGGACTGTTCAGGGGTGAGAGCAACCCCTTCATCAACGTCAGGCTCGCCTACGGCGATGCTTTCGACCAAGAAAACAACAAGCCTTACGACTACTTCACCATCAACATGAACGTCGGACTGAGCTTCAATCAGCCCCTCATATATGGCGCTCACCTCATGGGAAGGCTATGGAGCGCGCCCGTCTACATGGGAGAGAAGATACAAACGGCATTCGGTATCTATCAGCACTTCAACTTCTACGACTCCAAGCCCGTGAAAAACGGCACCTCACTTACCCCTTACCGCATCAGCGAAGCAGCCTCTGCGGGCCCGGGACTGGTGATAAGATACCCCGGACTGGGCAACATCAGCGAGGTGGAGCAAGACGTTTACATCAACGGCATCTTGTTGGGAGGCACCAAAAGCGACTATTATAATGTCATAGACCGCGATTATAACATGGGCAGTGGCTACAGTCTGAAGACCAAGACCATCATGGTGTTTCCCAAACTGGGCATGTTCAACTTCACGACCGACTATTACCGGCTCTACACATGGAAAGGTTATGAGGGCAAAGACTTGGCCAACATCAACCCACTCTACCTCAACGCGCAAGGCGATAAGGGCAATGCAGAGCTGCTGGTGCTCAACATGAGCATGTCATTCAGGCTGAAAGGCAACCTAAGCATCAACATGGCAGGCTCTTACTACATGCGAACCACACGCTATTCGGCCCATCCCACCGTCTATGCCAATACCTTTGAGACATCCTTAGGCCTGAGCTACGCCCTTTAGGACATAAAGATGCGGGCACCAACTAGCCCACGGGAATGGCCGGGCGCAGCCAATGAACGGCTCACAAGGTCGGTGTAGGGCTCTGCAAAGCGCACTATCAGCGTGCGAAAGCAACGCCTTTGAGCGTTATTCATAACTAACTGAAAAGCAATACTTTGCATATAGCCTTGCAAAATAGGCCTTTTTGCGAGCCCAAATAGGCATTTTCGGCTTGCAAAACCATGCTTTTTACATAGCGAAAAGGCCTATTTTGAAAAGCAAGCACCACCCTCTGCCCCGTAGAAGATGACCAGGCGGCAGGCCGAAAAAGGCCGCCCCACCCTGCCATAATAAATCGGCAGCCCTTAAAAACGCAGTCACTTTTTGGCCATTCAAGATTTTTGGCGTAACTTTGCACGTTATGATTGATACATCCGCCCTACAGGGCATGACCGCGAAATATGCCACATTAGGCTGTAAGCTCAATTTCTCAGAAACGGCAACCTTTGCCCACGCTCTCGAAGAGATGGGGGTCAGGACAGCCAAAGACAACGAGAAGGCTGACATTTGCCTGATAAATACGTGCTCGGTAACGGAAGTGGCCGACCATAAGTGCCGACAGCAAATTCATAAAATGGTGAGAGAGAACCCCGGAACGCTCATGGTGGTGACGGGATGCTATGCTCAGCTAAGGAGCAAAGAGATAGCCCAAATACCCGGAGTTAGCTTAGTGCTGGGCAGCAACGAGAAAGCCAACCTCCTACAATACCTCACCGAGGAGGTGCAACGCAAGGGTATGAACGGCCCGTTGCCGCTCAACCACACACAAGGAGGCGACTGGCATTCTGTCAAGACCAAGGACATCAAGGCCTTTCAGCCCTCTTGCTCCAGGGGCAACCGCACGCGTTTCTTCCTCAAGGTGCAAGATGGCTGCGACTATTTCTGCACCTATTGCACCATACCTTATGCACGCGGCTTCTCACGCAACCCTTCTATCAGCACACTGGTGAGCCAGGCCGAGCAGGCAGCAAGGCAGGGTGGAAAGGAGATAGTGCTCACAGGCGTTAACATAGGCGACTTCGGCCGCACCACAAACGAGCGCTTCATAGACCTTGTGAAGGCGCTCGATGAGGTGCAAGGCATTAAGCGTTACCGCATATCCAGTCTGGAGCCAGACCTGCTGAGCGATGAGCTGATAGAGTATTGCGCGCAGTCAAGGGCCTTCATGCCCCATTTTCACATACCCCTGCAGAGTGGTTCCGACCACGTGCTGCGGCTTATGCACAGGCGATACGACTCGGCCTTGTTTGCTCATAAGATAAGGCTTATCAAGGAGAAGATGCCCGATGCCTTCATCGGAGTAGACGTGATGGTGGGCTGCCGAGGCGAGAAGCCGGAGAATTTTGAAGAATGTTATGAGTTTCTGAAAGCCTTGCCGGTAACCCAACTGCACGTCTTTCCATACAGTGAACGGCCCGGCACGTCGGCTCTAGCCATACCCTATCAGGTGAGCGATGCCGACCGGAAGATGCGATCGCACAGGCTTCTGAAGTTGTCTGCCGCCAAGACGCACGACTTCTATGCCGCCCACATCGGTCAGCAAGCTGAGGTTCTCTTTGAGAAAGCGGGACAGGGAAAGCCCATGCACGGTTTCACCCGCAACTATATACGTGCCGAGCTGCCCGCCGAAATAGCCAAAGAAGAGTATGACAACCAGCTCATCAGCGTGAGGCTAACGGGCTTTAACAGCGAGCAGAACGCCTTAATGGCCGAAATAACAGACACAAACATATAAAAGATGACTAAAGTTGCTATCGTTATACTAAACTGGAACGGAAAGCAGATGATGATGAGCTATCTGCCATCTGTCATTCAATACTCGCGCGAAGAGGCCTCCATCATCGTGGCCGACAATGCCTCGACCGACGGTTCTGTGCAATGGCTGCGCGAACATCACCCCGAAGTGCGAGTCATTGAGCTTGATAAGAACTACGGATTTGCCGAAGGTTACAACCGGGCATTGAAGCAGGTGGAAGCCCAATATTATGTCATTCTGAACTCAGACGTGCAGGTTACGCATCATTGGCTCACGCCGTTGATTGAGAATATGGATGCCCATGAGGAGGTAGCAGCATGTCAACCCAAGCTGCTTTCGGTGGCCGACAACGACTCTTTTGAGTATGCCGGCGCGGCAGGAGGCTTCATCGACCGCTTTGGTTACCCCTTCTGCCGAGGCAGAATATTCGATACAGTGGAGCAAGACCAAGGACAATATGACGAAGACGCAGAGATATTATGGGCTACAGGAGCCTGTCTGATGATTCGTTCGGCCGACTTTTGGCGCGCCGGAGGGTTCGACGGACGCTTCTTCGCGCATAATGAGGAGATAGATTTATGCTGGCGTCTGCACGACATGGGGCGCAAGATATACTGTTATCCTGACAGTGAGGTGTTTCATGTAGGTGGTGGTACGCTGCCCAAAAACAACCCCATGAAGACTTATCTCAACTTCCGCAACAACCTGACCATGCTATACAAGAACCTGCCGGAGAGCGATTTCCACTACGTTTTGCGCATGAGGTGGCTGCTGGATTATGTGGCTGCCTTTGCCACATTGCTGATGCATGGCAACTGGGGCGACTTTAAGGCCATCTTCAAAGCACGAAGAGCATACCGCAAATGGCGCCATCAGTTTGACGACGACAGACGTACGATACAGCAAAGACGCGTTGCTGACGGCCGAAAGCCTTT
>DLDC01000154.1:11789-17004 GCA_002480935.1 Prevotella sp. UBA7782
ATTGTGTGGAAATATTATATCAAGAAGGTCACAACCTACGATAACCTATAACCTTGCACCCGTCATGCGGCGCAAAGTGAGCCTGAAGAAGTGGTGATAGAGCACACCCGCCAGCGACAAACCAAAGGGAAAGGCAAACCAAACGCCCTCCAAGCCGCCGCCAAGCACTATTCAGAAGGTATAACTAAGGGGAATAGATACCACAAAATAGGCGATGAAAGCCACCAGCATGAGCGGCTTTACGTTTGACAACCCACGCAGCGCATTAGAGAAAATGCACTGAAGACCGTCGGCAACCTGATATACAATGAGCGGGGTGATGGCAGATGCCACCGTGGCAGCTACCTTTGCAGAGTCGGTAAATGCCCATCCTATCTCGTTGCGAAGCAATAACACGGGCCCGGTGAGCAACACTGCCACGCACAAACAGATATGAAAACCGGCCCAGGCCGTGGGGGTTATCTTGCCATAGTCTTTCTGTCCGCAATAAAGACTGACGCGTATGGACACCGCAGCGGCTATGGCATAATAGAATTGATAGAACAACTGGCTCACCGAAAGCATGATTTGATGACCTGCCAAAGCCTCGGCGCCTATCCATCCCACGATGATGGAACACAAAGACCATGCTCCCGACTCCATACTCATCTGCAATCCCAATGGCCATCCCATGCCATTGAGCTTTTGTTGCCACGCTCTCGTAATCCTGCTATGCACAAAAGAGTGGGCGTAAGGACGGTATCTACGGGTGAAGAAGAACACGTAAGCCATGGCAAAAGCCATGATGATGCGCGACAACATAGTAGAGAGCCCGGCGCCAAGCAACCCTAGTTCGGGCATACCTCCGTGGCCGTAGATGAGCATATAGTTGCCTATGATGTTCAGAATGTTGCCGGCTATGAGTATCCACATGGGCTTCACGGTGTCAGTACTGCCGTCGGCCGTCTGCTTAAACACATTAAACCAGCACACAAAAGGCACTGAGATGAGGTTCACTATATAGTAAGGACGCATGTAAGGAATGAGTTCTTGCGGCTGTCCGAGCTTATCCAGGAAGAAGTAAAGCACGGCATAGGCTGCCGAAAGCAGCAGCGCCACGACGCTATTGGCCAGCAGTGCGTTGCGCACAGCGGCTCCAATGCCCTGCGCATCGCCCTTTCCAAAGAGGTTACCTACGATGGGGGTGAGGCCATAAGAGAAGCCCATGGCCAGCAGAATGCCCAAGTTGAAGAGCTGACTGACAAAAGCCGCGGCAGCAAGTTCGGGCGTTGAGTGATGCCCAATCATGATGGTGTCGGCAAAACTAAGCACGATTGTGCCCACCTGACCGATAATAATAGGAATGCCTAACTTGATAAGTGGCTTGTATTGGGCACTGTATAAAGAGAAATCTATATGCATAATGGTTGTCTAAGCAAAACGGTTTGCAAAGGTACAACAATTAAATGGATTTTCAGCATACTTCTTTCTGTCAGATGATTTTATGCGCTAGCCAAGCCAACAAAAGCCCTAAAAACAACTTGGGAGCACACCATGAGGGTCTGCTCCCAATATTATGATGTTCTAAGGCATCAAATCCAACAAGCAAAGAATCCAGTTAAACAGATTGTTCACTGCCTGTTTTGACACGCGACGGGCTGGAAAATCCATCTTCAAACCCAACATAACGTTAGTTCGCATGTTGCTTAACTCGTGCTTAGCCGACATTCCGGCGACCGTACCATCAGTAAAATGCACATCCTGACGGTTATGCCCGCCCATCGCAAAGCTCCATCCGAAGTCGAAGGTAAGCGACAACGAGCTGATAAGACGCAGATCTACGCCCACCTGAGGAGCCACAACGGTGGCGAAAGGAGCCTTCAAGCTATAGTCCATCACCAGGTGACTGCCGGGCCAACCCTGCTCTGCCGTATAGAAGTCACGGCCATTATGCTCGCTCAGATTGAGGAAGTTGAACTCCATGCCGGCCCCTACATGCGGCTGTAATATCCATTTTCGGGGGAAGAAATAATACTTAATGCCTGCGCCAACGCCCAACATGTTATACTTTTTAAGGCCTATTCCCGATGCCAAATCGGTGAGAACGCCCATCTGCTCATACTTTATGTCGCCCGTAAGCACCCATCTGCGCGTGAGATAATAGTCTGCTCCCACCTTGAAAGCGTTAGACTCGTCGTCATTAAAGTACAAGTCTTGCCCGTCGGGCGAGTTATCATCGGCCGTGCCTTGGCCTAAACCAAGGCGCAAGGCCCAGCGATAAGAGTTGTCTTCTTGCTGGGCTTGCGCCGTAAGAAATGTGAAAAGACTCAATAATGAGATGAGTAGTCTGAGTTTCATTGCCCTATTTGATGTATACCTTTTGTCTGTTCACGATGTAGATACCCTTGGGCAGAGACGCTGCCGAGGTGCCTGCCAGCCTGCCATCCAAAGTGTAATAGCGGCCGTCACCCTGCGTCTTGCCGGCATTATCGATGTGTTTGATGCCATCGGGCACAACGTTCTTCACGCCTAGATAGTCGAAAGAAACAACGCCGGTATCTTCTTTGATATTCAGAATGGGGCGCACCAGCTCGCTGCCATCCATCATTGTGAAGGCGTGAATGCTGTCTGTTGCCGTCGAACCGGGATAGGTATCGCCTGCCATATCGGCATAATAGGCTTTCTCTGTTGTGTATTTGGTGGCTGCGCCTAGCGTTCCATCGGCTGCGAGAACCACTATCTGTGGCTTGCCTTTCTCATCGTTAGGCCTGTCACCCGTGCTAACCACGTCGCGACTGTACTTCACCCGATAGGCAAGAAGGCCGTGTCCGGGCAGCTTCTGGTTCCATCCGGCCAGCTGAATGTTCTGCAATACAACATATTCGCGCCCTGAAGGGTCAGCATCATTCAGTATCTTATAAGCCTTTCCGTCTGCTTTATCGATGGTAGGCAGGTCTACATGCGTGGTATCGCTGAGCGTATCGATGTTCATCCAGCCGAATACCTCACGCTCCCAAGCGGTATACGCAGTTGGGCAACGGCCGCTGAAGACATACTCGCCGCCGTCCATGACGCTCCAATATTCCATGCCTTGATTGTCAGCATTCTCACCTGAAGAGCCAGAAGTGGCATAAAGGTCGGGCAAACCCATGGTGTGTGAGAACTCGTGAATGAAGAGTCCGATGCCATTGATGAACTTATTGGCTGCCGTATACCTGCCATTGAGCTCATTGTTAACACCATAGCGCACCACCCTCTTGCCGTCATAAGTGCCATAACTGCCCGTCCCTGACTTGGGCCAGATGCACGATGTAGGATTGCCTGTTACACTTGCAGAGTGTCCGGCATATATAATGTAGACCAAATCTACATTGCCATCGTTGTTCAGGTCATACTTGGTGAAGTCTACAGAATCGTCAACCAGCTTGCAAGCTTCAGGTATAAGCAGGTCCATACGGTCGTTGGTGCCGGCTCCATACACAGCAGAAGCCTTACTTAAGGTAACAGGTCCGACGACATCAAAGTGTGGTTTGAACTGTCCTTTGCTCATATCATTGAAGTAAGCCGTTACTCCTTTGTAGTTGCGACTCTCGTTAACGAAGCCACTCACCACGTCTTCAGGATGGTCTTCTGCATTGAGATACTGCTCAAAAGAGGCTTTCGGATTGCTCAGCGAGAACGTTGTGTCGGCAAAGTTCACCAATATGACGAGCGCATGAGGCTCCCCCTTATGAGGGAAAAGGGTTGTGTCGGTGCTCACGGGTGTACGTCTGAGCATCGAGGCACGCTGCCTGGCATCAGCTTTAGCATAAAACAAGTCTCTTTGCTGATTGGTTACGGCCAGCTGTTCGGCCTTGCTGCGATACAAAGGCTCATGTGCAAGCACTCCTGCTGAGGTCAAATCGCCATTGTCGCTCACCTTAGCCACGTAATAAGCACCGGGTGCCTGCACCAGCAACGTGCCGTCTAGCGTGGCATACCAATTGCAATGCTCGTCGCCATGAAGCACCACTGTGAGCATACTTCCGTCGGGTTGCCGCACCAGGAGCGGCTGTCCGTCGGCCTTAGCGCCCCAACTCATGAGGCTGAAAAGGCAGAATGAAATGAGTAAAACAATTTTAGGTGTAAGCTGTTTCATATCTTATGTCCGTAAAAATATTGTCCTTTATGCTGCGTGCGACGGCCATAATCTATGGCATGAACGGGGCAGTGATGATAGCAGCTGAAGCATGTCAGGCACCTGCCGTTATGCTTCCATTGCGGCACCAGACCCTTGCCGCCCTCTATATCGGCCACGGGGCACACCTGGGCACAACGTCCGCAACGCACGCAACGGGCCTCATCCACCCTGAAAGGCTTGTCAGTGATGAGGTGATTGACAAAGAAAGCGCCCACAGGACCGCTGAAAAACGAAGGCAAAGGACCCACGGTGAGGTCGGTGATGTCCTCTTTGCGAGCCTCTATCTGAGCAGAAATCCACTTCACACGCTCTTGGGCAGCCTCTATCTTCTGCTTTTCGCGCCCGGAAGGGTCTACATCCATGAAGGGCAGACCCACGTAAGACTCTGGCATGATGACCGAGAAAGCACTGTGAAGACGGATGCCTTCCAGACTGAGTTGCTGCTTCAGACGGTCGATGGCGTGCGCCACTGTGTCGCCGGCTGTGCATACCGCATAGCAGAAATGGGCGCTACCGTCTATCTTTATGTTCATCCACTTATCTATAAACTCAAGCACCAGTTTGGGCGGACGCCATCCGTGAACCGGAAAGACGAAGCCCAATCGCTCGCCGGGCTGTAGCTCAAACAACCTCGATGAGCCCAGCAGAGAGGGCATGGCTACCATTTTTTCGCCAGTACGGGCGGCTAATTGCTCGGCCACCCAACGGCTGTTGCCTGTGCAAGATAAGTAGAATATCATACTGCAAAGGTATGACTTTTCGGCGAAACAACCATAACTTTCAGTGAATTTAGGCAGACCGACAGAAACAAAGGATATAGACTAGAATAACAAATGATGAAAACAGGTGTGGATGACATAACATATATATAATAATTATACCCGATGACAGGAACCATCACTGATGCTGATAACTGGCAAGACAAAACATCTTGAAGCCCCCAAATAACGGTATAAGAGCTTGTAAGCTAACAAAAAAGCCTTAAAACGAAGCTTAATTTCTTAATAAAAGCAAAAAGTTGAAACAATATATTGTGTATTTGGAATTATTACAATA
>DLDC01000154.1:17094-17312 GCA_002480935.1 Prevotella sp. UBA7782
GAGAGCATGGCTCGCAACAAGTACACATTCTTTGCATCAAAAGCTCGCAAGGACGGTTTTGAGCAGATAGCAGCCCTCTTTGAAGAGACAGCTAATAATGAAAAGGAACACGCAAAGCTGTGGTTCAAGCTCCTTGAGGGCGGAGAGCTGCACGGAACAGCCGATAACCTGAAGGCAGCTGCCGAAGGTGAGAACTACGAATGGACGGATATGTACGA
>DLDC01000206.1 GCA_002480935.1 Prevotella sp. UBA7782
ACCAAACAGCAAGAAGACGGAGTGAGATTTAGGGGGGGAAAAATGGACTAATCTGCCACAGTGTCTTTGCCGAAAGCCAGAATAAATGCATGGCTTTTGTGCCATTGGCAGAATTGTCGAATCATGAAAACGTGAATATCATGAACAAAAAAACATTGCATTTTTTTCTTATGTTGTTTCTGTGCGCCTTTCCCATCATGGCGTGGGGACAGGGCAAGGAGCAGAAAGAAGACTCAGTGAGCAAGGAGCTGACGCTGAAGGAGACGGTGGTGACGGGCAGCCGCATCATACATCACGGCGACCATGAGCTCTTGTTTCTGACAGAGGCTAACCGCAAGTACGGCACAAACGCCCTGGACGCAGTGTCGTCGCTGGCCATGTTCACCATGCGGCTGAACGCCTCCTCATTGCTGTCGTATGACAACCGGCAGGTGTTCGTGCTGATCAACGGCGTGCCCTCGACGGCAATGGACCTTCGTAGCTATAAGGCCTCAGACATCAAACATGTGGAATATTATGCTGTTGCCCCGGCCAAATATCTTGTTTACACATCCGGTCCGGTGGCCAACATCATCGTCAAGAAGAAGCACGATCGGCTTTATTCGGCCTACGCCAACTTGCAGAACTCCGTGCACCTGGGCTTTGGCGACGACCAGCTGTCACTTAGCTATGCCGACTCACTCAACCAGGTGAAACTTGACTATTTCTTGGGCTATCGTGATGTGCACCACCTCAACATGGACTATCACTACAATCTCGACGGCATATCGCTGAACTCTTTGCAAGGCGACGGGAAGCGATATAAGTCTTGGAGCCATGATATGCAAGCCTCATATCAGCGTTATCAAGGTTCCGACCTGTTGAATGTGAGGTTGCGCTTGTCCCCTGCCAGGGAGAAGTCCTACTCGCCCGCCTCCGCAAGGCTTGAGCAGGGTGGTGCCGTAAGCGAAGGAAGCTACAACGACTCGCTCACCTCACACTCCGACTCCTACGCGCTAGACATGTATTATATGCACATCTTATCCAAAAACAAGAGCTGGATGTCATTCAATGTAGTGAACACCTTTGTACGTTCACGATCGGACAGGGAAATGAGAGAGACGTATCAACTCTTCCCACAATACGATTTCGTGGGGTCTAACCACATCAAAAACCATATCTACTCCTTCATAGGCAACGCTGCCTACGGTCGCCACATGCTGGGCGGTACGTTCAACGCCGCGGCGAAATATAGCTACTCCAGGCTGAGGCAGGAGAAAGGGGGAAAGACCTTTGTGAGTGGAACGTTTGCCTATGCCAGCATGTACTGGACCACGAAGACGATGACATATTACCCCATCGTGGGTTTCAACGTCTATAAGCAAAAGACTCCGGCGGGAAGCCGGACGGACAAAATACCCTATCTGTATTATTATACAGGTTGGTGGGGCAAGGGAAGCCTGGAGGGCTTCAACGCTTACACCTCGTGGATGTACACCATTTACACTCCCAGCATGGGGGATTTGACCACAACGCGCACCAGTCTGGCCCCCGGCTTCACAGCAACAGGTAATGCTTCACTCAAACCGTTCTGGAAAATTCAGGGTAGCCTTGTCATGGGATACTTCAAGCCTAAGGGGGAAGATCAGATAGTGTTTAGCTATTATTATAATTTCTATCACAAACCTTTCATGAGCACACTGACGCTGGACGGCGGCGAGGCCGTGTTGCAGCAGCGCAACGTGGGCAGCCAGTTCAGGAATGTTTTTAGCCTCTCATGGAGATGGAAGCCGGCCAAGTGGCTGATGCTGTCGTCTTACATGATGTATGCCTTCAGCAATTACACCACCCCCACCCAGCACGTCAAGGAGAGGTCCTACTACATGAACGGGAGCGTGAACCTTTTGTTTGACCCCCTGACAATATCGTTCAACGCCAATATGCCGATAAAGAGCTATAACGGCGACGTGCAGAAGAGGGGCAGCTCACAATACAGCATCGTGGCGCAATACAAGTGGAAGGACTGGTCGTTTGGCGTCATGTGGAACTACCTGGGCATAAACGAATACACCATGGGCCGGACAACGGGCTTTGAATATAAGGAACGCAGCGACTGGAGACCACTCCGAACGCTTTTCAGGCTCTCTGCAACATGGTCGTTCTCTAAGGGCAAGGCACGCCGCCATGCATCAAGAAACTTGAACAACTCATTCAACGACAACGGTCTGAATGACTACAACAAGCCGCAGATGCCCCAATGATGAGCATGTGCATATCCTGAATAATGAATATCAAGAAGTTAAACAGTTCTATGAACATAAACCAATTACCGAATATAGTCAGCCTATAACTCCGGCAGATAGATAAAGCAATGGATATGAGACGCTTTCCGTTCATAAAGCAGCACGATGCCATGCAGTGCGGCATAGCCTGCATAGAGATGGTGTGCAAGTATTTCGGCAGGGAGTATTCTTCTGAATACCTGTCCGACCTTTGTCACGCCACGGTGGAGGGCGTGTCGCTTCTGGCTGTGAATGAGGTTATGGGCAGGCTGGGCTTCCATACTGTCTGTGCACGTGCCACGGTGGATATACTTGGTAAAGCATCGCTGCCTTGCATCCTGCACTGGAACCAGAACCACTTTGTGGTGCTTTATAAAATCAGGAAAGGCAAAACATTCTATATCGCTGATCCCGGCAAAGGACTGATAAAATATAACCTTGAGGAATTTAAGAGCCACTGGATAAGCACACAGTCTGACGGTGAGGAGAAAGGCGTAGCGATGTTCTTGGAGCCCACGCCCGCGTTCTATTCATATAAGGACGGCAGCGAGAGCGGAAAGCTGAAGAATCCACGGTCGTTTCGTTTCCTCTTCGGCTACGTGAAGAAGTACAAGCGCTATTTCGGGCAAATTGTCTTAGGCATGGTTGTGGGCAGTCTCTTACAGCTCGTCTTGCCGTTTCTCACGCAGTCCATCGTCGATGTGGGCATCAAAAACCAGAACCTAGGTTTCATCTGGCTGATACTGCTCGG
>DLDC01000047.1 GCA_002480935.1 Prevotella sp. UBA7782
TCCCGTCACGCTGTCGGCACTCACGCATAAGCCTGTGGTGAGCGAATTTTTCTCTCAACGCGACGGCTCATGGCACTCGCACGTTGACTTGGGGCTATGGGCCGATGCCATGGTAGTGGCTCCTTGCACGGCAAGCAGCATGGCGAAGATGGCTAACGGCGTGGCCGACAACATGCTCATCACCACCTATCTCTCTATGAAGGCGCCTGTGTTCATAGCGCCGGCCATGGATCTGGATATGTATAAGCATCCCTCCACGCAGCACAACATGCAGCTGCTCAAGAGCTACGGCAATCATATCATCGAGCCGCAATCGGGCTTCCTGGCTTCTGGACTGGAGGGCAAGGGACGCATGGAAGAGCCTGATGCCATAGCAGATGCCATAGACCGCTTCTTCGATGAGCAGGAGGGCCACTCAAGCGCCACGTCATTGCAGGGCAAGCATATCCTTGTTACGGCCGGACCTACGTATGAACGCATAGACCCCGTGCGCTTTATAGGCAACTTCTCCAGCGGTAAGATGGGTTTCGCCTTGGCTGAGGAGTGCCTCAAAAGGGGCGCGCAGGTAACGTTGGTAACCGGTCCGGTGAGCCTGGAGTGCAGCCAGGGCATCAAGAGAATAGACGTAGAGAGCTGCGACCAGATGTATAAGGCCGTGACAGAAGCCTTCGATGGTCAGGACGCAGCCATACTTAGTGCTGCCGTTGCCGACTTCCGGCCGGAGCATGTAGCCGATCATAAGGTGAAACGCGAGGGTGACGGCATGGCCATCAGGCTGAAGCCAACCCAGGATATAGCCGCCGAGCTGGGCCGAAGAAAGAAAGAGGGACAGCGACTGGTGGCCTTTGCGCTGGAGACAGACCATGAAGAGGACAACGCAAGAGGTAAGTTGAAGAGGAAAAATGCCGACTTCATCGTGCTCAACTCCACCCGCGTAAAAGGTACTACCTTTGGTACTGACGACAATCAGATAATGATTATCAATGCCCAAGGGGCGAAGAAATTCGACAAAAAGCCTAAGGCTGAGGTGGCAAAAGATATTATCAACGAACTGGAGAACATATTATGAGCCTGAAGGAGCATCACACTTTATATAATAAGGTGTACAGAACGTGGGCTGTCATAGTCCTTGTGCTGTGCTTGGCCGCGCCCCAACGCATCGCGGCGCAGGAGCTATTGGCCAAGGTAACCATCAATCACAACCAGATACAAGGCACGGACGCAAGCATATTCACCAATCTTCAGCAAACGCTGGAGCAGTTTATCAACGACAGAAAGTGGACAAACTTGCAGTTCCAAAAGAACGAACGGATAGTGTGCAACTTTAATATCACCGTGACAAAGTATGACCAATCGTCAAATACATTCACGTGTACGGCACTCATCCAGGCCAACCGGCCCGTTTACAATGCCGCTTACACCACCACATTATATAATAATAAGGATGCCAACTTCAGTTTTACGTTTGCCCAGTTCGACCAGTTGGACTACAATGATGAGACAGTAGACAACCAGCTCACGGCACTTGTGGCTTATTATGCCTACCTGATTATAGGCTTAGACCTTGACAGCTTCGCGCCAATGGGCGGAGAAGACGTGCTGCAACTGTGCATGAACCTGGCCAACAACGCCCAAAATCTGAACTTTCCGGGCTGGAAATCGTTTGAAGACAGTCGTAATCGCTTTGCGATAATCAACGATTATCTCGACGGAGCCATGAAGCCGTTCAGGCAATTGCAGTATGATTATTATCGTACGGGGCTTGATGAGATGGCCAACAACGCCGAACGAGGACGCACCAACATCACTACGGCGCTAGAAAACGACCTGAAGAAGGCGCATGAAGATAAGCCTTTGAGCATGCTTCCGCAGATATGGACCGACTATAAGCGCGATGAGCTGGCCAATATATACAAAGGCAAGGGCACGCAAAAGGAAAAAGAGAGCGTATATGAGTTGCTCTTTAACATCAATGCCAGCCAAAGCGCGGCTTGGGATAAAATAAAACAGTAAATGCTAACACATCTATACATAAAGAATTTCACGCTGATCGACGAGCTGGATATCGACTTTCATCCCGGATTCTCCGTTATTACGGGTGAGACGGGAGCCGGAAAGAGTATCATACTCGGTGCTATAGGCTTGCTGCTAGGGCAAAGGGCCGACAGCAAAGCCATCAAAAAAGGTGAGAAGAAGTGCGTTATAGAGGCGCATTTCGACTTGAGCAACTATGGCATGGAGGCTTTCTTCGACGAACATGACATAGAGTACGAGCCTCAGGATTGCATCCTGAGACGCGAACTCATGGCTAGTGGCAAGTCGAGAGCATTTATCAACGACTCGCCGGCAAGCCTTCAGCAGATGAAAGCATTGGGAGAAAGGCTCATAGACATACACTCCCAGCATCAGAACCTGTTGTTGCAGCAAGAGGATTTTCAGCTTAATGTGCTGGATATTATAGCTGATGACGCCACGCAACTGCATGACTATCAAGACGGCTATCGACAGTTTAAGGCCGTGGAGAGACAACTGCAGAAGCTTAAAGAGCAGATAGAGGAGGCTAAGGCCAATCAAGATTTCATGCAATTTCAGTATCATGAGCTTGAGGAAGCTAAGCTTGAAGATGGTCAGCAAGAGGATCTGGAGCAGGAATTGCAGAAGCTTTCGCACGCCGAAGACATCAAGACGGCTCTCTATAACGCTGACAATCTGCTCAATGAAGATGAGAATGGCATCGTAGAAAAGCTGAAGCGTGCCTCTGATAGCCTGCATGACATAACCGAAGTGTATCCTGAGATAAAGGAAGCAACGCAAAGATTGGAGTCTGTACATATAGAGTTGAAGGATATTGCGCAGGATATAGCGGCGCAAACAGAGGATGTTGACTTCGACCCGCAGCGGTTAGACGAGGTGAATAATCAGCTGGACAAGATCTATTCGCTGCAACAGAAGTTCCATGTATCGACGGTCAGAGAGCTTATTGAGCTGCGTGATGACTTGAAAAACAAGCTCAACACCATTACCAACAGCGATGAAGAGGTGGCCTTGTTGCAGCAGAAGCTGGCTCAAGCGCAACGCAACTGCGAGGCTAAAGCAGCTAAACTGAGTGACATGAGGGGCAAGGCCGGCAAGCTGTTGGCATCTGAAATGAAGCAGAGACTCATACCATTGGGTATGCCCAACGTGCGTTTTGAGGCTCGCATAGAGGTCAAACCGCTGAGCGAAAACGGCCGCGACAAGATACAATTCTACTTTAGTGCCAATAAAAGCACCGAGATGCAGCCCGTCGCGCAGATTGCTTCCGGAGGCGAGATAGCACGTGTGATGCTCTCGCTCAAGGCTATGATAAGTGGCGTAGTGAAGCTGCCCACCATCATATTTGATGAGATTGACACCGGCGTGTCGGGCAAGATAGCGCAGAAGATGGCCATTATCATGCAGGAAATGGGCAGCAAGGGGCGGCAGGTTATATCCATTACGCACCTTCCGCAGATTGCCGCCTTGGGACAATATCATTATAAAGTGGAGAAACATGAGACTCCTACGGGCACGCAAAGCAACATGCGTGAGCTGAACGAAGAGCAACGTGTGGACGAAATAGCGCAGATGTTGTCGGGCGATAATGTTACCGACGCCGCGCGCAACAATGCCCGTGAGCTCCTGAGCAGTAGGGGAGAGTGACGCCCCAAGGGCTTATAGAGAAGATAGTCTGATAAAGATGGATGAGTAAAAGAAAGAAAAAGAAGATATGAACAAGCGAGTTTTATTAATCTTATTTGTGTTGTTCGCTGCCTTCAGCAGTCGCATGGCTGCTCAGTCTGGTGCAGTGAAGAAGGTAGCTAATGCCGTTTTGTCTATTACAACCTTTAAGGCTGACGGCTCAATATTGGCTACTGCCAACGGCATTTGCATTTCCAATGACGGCACTTGTGTGAGTCCGTGGTCGCCATTTGCAGGCGCTGACCATGCTGTTGCCATTGATGCGAAGGGACAGAAACACCAAGTGACGAAGCTGATGGGTGCCAACGAAATCTACAACTTGGTGAAGTTTGCCATCAGCGGTGCCCCCGCCGGCGTCGCTACTCTTGCCTCAGCGACGGCAAACAGCGGCTCTGCTGGTTGGATAGTGCCCTATGCAAAGGACGGCGCGCCGCAGAAGAACAGCGTGAAAAGCGCTGAGAAGTTTATGAATAAGTATAACTATTATGTGTTAGCCAGTCAGGCAGACGATAAATACAATGGTTGTCCGCTCGTAGCTGACAACGGTCAGGTGCTGGGAGTGTATCTTTACTCGGCCAGCACACCCAGCGCTACTGACGCGCGATATGCCAATGACTTCACGTTGAGCGGCCTTTCCATCAACGATCCGGTGCTCCGGCAGTGCAAAATCAGGGTGGCTTTGCCGTCAGACTTAAAGGATGCGCAGCTTGCCTTGCTTATGTCGCAGCAGCAAGACCCAAACAACTACGAGGCAACAGTAAAAGATTTCATCAGCATGTTTCCCCAGCAGAACGACGGATATTGGGGCCTTGCCAACCTGCAGGCATCTAAAGGCGACTATCTGGGTGCCGACAACACCATGAAAGAGGCTATCAGCAAGGTCTCAGATAAGAGCGAGTGCCATTACAACTATTCGCGTCTTATCAGCCAGTATGCCCAGGCTAAGGTGGATAGCTTATATGCTCCATGGACGTTCGACAAGGCTTTGACCGAGATAAAAGAGGCTCAGAAGGCCGACAACAACTTGGCCTACAAGCAGCAAGAGGGCATCATCAAGTATGGACAAGGCAATTATCAAGAGGCTTATGACATCTTTATGGGGCTCACACACTCTAAGCTGAGAGGCGGAGAAGTGTTTTATCAGGCCATGCAAGCCAAGCAGAAGCTGGGCGGAACCGACCAGGAGCTGCTGTCATTGCTGGATAGTGCGGTGGCCGCTTGCGACACTCCTTACACCGTTGTGGCCGCTCCTTACTTTCTGGCACGCGGACTTCAGTATGGCAAGATGAACAAATACCGTGAGGCAGTCATCGATTTATATCGCTATGAGGTGCTCAATCCCTCCGGCTGCACCGCGGCCTTCTACTTCAACCGTGAGCAGCTTGAGGTGAAAGGACGTATGTGGCAGCAGGCCCTTAACGACATTGCGCACGTTTGTCTCATCACGAAAGACGAGCCTCTCTATTGGGCTGAGTTCGCCTCAGTGAACCTTCAGGTGCATAAATATGCCGATGCTATAGGCGCAGCCAAGCGTGCTATAGAGCTGTCAAAGGATTATGCCGATGCTTACTTGCTCTTGGGCGTGGCTCAGGTGGAAAACAATGAGCGGGCAGAAGGTATGCAGAACATTGCCAAAGCCAAGGAGCTGGGCAACCAGCAGGCCGATAGCTTCTTGAAGAAATATCAACAAAAGAAGTAAGCCATACGATAAAACAAAGGTGGAAAGCTCGCTGCGGTAGGGCTTTCCGCTTTGTTTTATGAGGCGGATATATTCATCAAAATGCAACAAAAACAGCTGCTTGGCATAAATAATTGGCACTTTGCCTCGTTTATTTATGCAAAAGATAGTAACTTTGCAGCAATTTAGTAATCATAACATGGATTGGTTTATCGACTTATTTAGAAATCAAGACACCGTAGCTCACATTGTTCTGCTCTATGCCTTGGTTATTTCTGTTGGTGTTTATTTAGGGAAGATAAAGATAGGAGGCATCTCTTTGGGTATGACCTTCGTGCTCTTTGTCGGCATCGTGGCCGGACATATCGGCTTCACAGCGCCCCTTACGGTACTTAATTTCCTACAAGACTTCGGCCTGATACTATTCGTTTTCATGATAGGTATGCAGGTTGGGCCCGGCTTCTTTGAGAGTTTTGGCAAGGGAGGCGTTAAGCTTAACGTGCTCTCATGCGTTACCGTGTTGCTCAACATCTTGGTAATGTTTGCCTGCTATTACATCTTCTTCTACAAGAACCACAACCCCAACGACCTGCCTATGATGATTGGTACCCTCTATGGTGCCGTAACCAACACGCCGGGTCTTGGTGCTGCCAACGAAGCTTTGCACTCTGTGTTCAGCGGAGGCAACATTCCCACCATCGCGTCGGGCTATGCTTGCGCCTATCCCTTGGGCGTTTTGGGCATCATAGGCGCGCTTCTGGCCATCAAGTTCTTCTTTCACATCTCCTTTGCTGATGAGAACGAACAGCTTAATGAGCTCGAAGGCGACAACCCCCACGCCAAACCACACTCTATGTTCCTGCGTGTAGACAACGCGTATATAGCCGGCCGCACGCTGCATGAGATTTCGCAGTTCCTCAACCGCGACTTCGTTTGCACGCGTATCAAGCATAAAGACGTCATCTCATTGCCCAAACGCGACACTGTTTTGGAGAAAGATGATGAGGTGCTCATCGTATGTCCGGAGGCTGACGCTGAGGCTATACAGGCCTTTATAGGCCCGGAGATACACCCAGACTGGCATGAGGAAGACTCTGAGCAGCCCATGGTGAGTCGTCGAATAGTTATTACCAACTCAACCATGAACGGCAAGGTGCTTGGCAAGATGCACTTCGCCAGCGTCTACGGAGTGAACATCACGCGCGTGACAAGGCAGGGTATGGACCTCTTTGCCAACCGTAATCACCACTTCCTGGTAGGAGATAGGATTATGGTAGTGGGACCGGAGGAGAACGTAAACCGTGTTGCCGAGATGATGGGCAACTCGTCACGTAGGCTCAACGCGCCAAACATAGCCACCATCTTCATCGGTATCATCATCGGTATACTCTTCGGCAGTCTGCCCATATCCATTCCGGGAATGCCTGTTCCGCTCAAGTTGGGCTTGGCCGGTGGCCCGCTCATCATCGCCATACTCATTGGCCGGTATGGCTATAGGTTCCATCTGGTTACCTATACCACCACATCTGCCA
>DLDC01000040.1:0-8728 GCA_002480935.1 Prevotella sp. UBA7782
CCAGGTGGGCAGCAGCCACCCCGCCATGCAGGGCAGCAGCAGTGACAAAGAGTAGTTGGTGGCCGTCACGGCCCCTCTGTTCCAGATGAGCAACTGCGAGGGTTCGCCTATCACGGTGAGCAGTCCGCCCCAGTTGGCAGCCAGTACTATCACCGCGCCATACACCATGCGCTGCCTGCGGTTGGGCACTACGCCGTGCATCATCGTCAGCATCATGGTGGTGCTGGTAAGGTTGTCGAGGTTGGCCGACAGCACAAACGTAATGCCGGCAAGCGTCCACAACATTCTATTGCTCTTGCGCGTACGCAGCATTTGCTTTAAGAAGTCGAAGCAACCGTTATTGTTCAGTATCTCCACGATGGTCATGGTGGCCAGCAGAAAGAGTACTATCTCTGAGGCCGTGCCCACATATTTCAAGAAGATATTCGACGCGATATATTCCTTTACGGTAACGCTCGTAGACTGTTTGCCGTCCAGGAAGTTACTGAAGTCGGCCGGATGCTGACTCATAACGAAGTCTGTTCCGTAGCAGATATAGAGTACCCATCCCAGTGTGCCGGCGAAAATGGCGACGGCAGCACGGTTAGTCTTTGTCAAGCTTTCCGTTGCTATGAGCAAGAAAGCCACAATCATCAAGCATACAATGATAAGTGTCATAACGTACTCTTTCCGCTACAAAGTTAACAAATAAATCATTCTATCCCAAAAAATAACCACTAAATTATATTGGTTTAACGGCTTTTTCCGTGAATGCTTCCCAGTTTGGCAACTCCATATTACAATATGGTAAAGTCGCTTCCGCCCTTTTCATCGCCCTTTTGCGGCCTGTTGTTTTTGTGTAATCCTTTGCACGCATTGCCTGCCCATAGGGTCTGTTTTTCGGCCTTTATGTTATGGCAAATCAAAACCCATGTTCTTGCATGCTGAAATAGGCGTTTTTACAACGCCAAACAGGCACTTTTGGCCCGCAAAAAGGCTGCTTTTGCAAGGCATTGGCTATCAGATATTTACGTAAAAGAATAGAGGTGGATATACAATGCGGGCTAAAGGACTTCTGAAAGCATTGTATATCAATGTGTTATACTTACGTTGCCAGTGACTGTCACGCCGCTATTTAACAGTCTTGCGGCTCTATCCTTCCCAGCATTTTTTTGCAGAGGAAGTAGAGTTCTTCCTCCATTCTGAAGAGCATCCAATGCCCTTTGTGCACTCCGTAGCCCAGTTTGCGGGTGTACTTGCGGCTCAGCTCGCTCCCGTCTATGCTCTTCCACGCTTCGCGTATGCGCTCCAGAGCCATGCGGCTGCCGTCCTTGCCCAGTGCCTTGCGGTGCAGCCAGTAGAACTGATAGCTATCTATCACGTTCAGCCAGCGCATGTCTTCATACTCACACAGCACGTCTTGTCCCACACCCAGGCCCATGAGCTGCCGTCTCATGCTCATGTTGGCCTTGAGATAGTCTAGTCTGCCCAGGCTCACCTGATGTGTCACAGAGCCTTGGTGCTGCCTGTAGAAGTAGCAGGCATCGCTGCATCGCACCTCACGCGCAAAGAGATAATGCAGCCGGGTGGTGTTGTCGTCGCTGTAGCTGTGGGCAGAGTCGTCATAAGGAAAGCGCTTGTGCAGCTCCGTGCGCACCGCGTAGACACCGTGGATTTTCCATGTCAGGCTGGCTCTGAAGGCCTCTTTGCCGCTCATTACGTTAAAAGTTTTCATCTGATAGGGCACCTGCCGCTGTCCGAAAACCTTGACGCACCTGAATAGCACGCAGTCGGTTAGCTCGTAATCATCAAATAATCGTTTTACTCTTTCCAGTGCGTCGGGCGCCAGCCAGTCGTCGCTGTCGCAGAAGCAGGTGTACTTTCCCTTAGCCATTCTCAGTCCGTCGTTGCGTGCCTTGGCCGCTCCGCCGTTGGTATGGCGGCTTATCACCCTCACCCTACAGTCACTTCGGGCATACGTTTGCAATATGTCGGCCGAGGCATCTGTTGACGCGTCGTCCACGCAAATCACCTCTATGCTGCGCAGTGTCTGCCCTAAGAGCGAGTCGAGGCATTGCCTGAGATACCTTTCGGCATTAAAAACGGCTACTAAGACGGTGAAGTCAGTCATTTGTCAGTGGTGTTTTGTCCTTATTCTTCTTTATTCCTGCGCCATCTGTTCAGACGGTTTGCCACGCGCCTTCGCATGGCTTCCCACAGGTGCGACTTGGTGTGCAGTATCTGAATAGACGCCGTTAGGCTGATGAGAGTCATCAATACGCCTATCATCCAGTACACCCATCCCGTGGTGAACTGTGTAGAGAGATAGGCCGTAAGGCCCAGTGGCATCTGTAACAAGGCATATAGCTTCACGGAAGAAGACAGCTTGAAGCCATATTTATAGCAGGTATAGGCCAGCACCATGACCATGTTCGCCATACTGGCCAGCGTGAGCGCGATGCCCGTTCCGGCCAGTTGAAAGATGTGATAGCCCGCTATCACCAGCGCAGCCATCATCACATCATATACCAACTCAAGCAGAAGATAAGAGCGTGAGTCGCCTTTTGAGAGCGGAATATACTCAATGGGCAGCACTATGGCGCGGAAGTACATGGCCAGCACCGTGATGCGCATCATGCCTTTGATGGGCATGAAGCGCCCGCTGAAGAGCATTGGCAGCAGCAAAGGCAAGAATGTCATGAAGAAAACCAGCAGCGGCGCCACCAACAAGAGCGAAACTTCTATCTGGTGGTTCACCATTCTGTTCAGCTCAGGTCCTACGCCTGATATGCCCGAAAGGCGCGGAAAGTAGTCGGTCTCCATGGCCGAGAACACCATACCGGCATACGTCATCGTCATCATATAGCCCGAATTATATAGTCCTACGGCCTCCAAGCTGCCTGTAGCGTTGAGAAACGAGCGTATAACAAACTCTGCTCCGCTGCCCATAACGCCTGCCAGCACGAAGGCAATGCCCAGTTTTATCATTCCCATGCCCTCTCTCATCATGCCTTTGCAGCCTTTCAGCCGCAGCGGATAGAGCTTGTAGGAAAAGCAAATGGTGATGATGAGCTGCGCCAAGGCCATGATGCAGAGCGAAGGCACTATGGCAGCCTCGCCAAACTCATAGTAGAGGGGCACCGAGGTGAGCAGTGCCGCCAGCACGTTATATACTGATGTAATGGCCAGACGGCCCAGTTGGCGCGTGCCTTTCAGTATGGCCAGCTCACCGCCGCACACTGCCGTGAGGGCTACAACGGGCGAGAGAAGCATGAAGTGCAGCGTGTGGTCGCCCCAGGAAAAGGTCCATCGGTTGAGCAAAGGGCTCAGCACAATGCATATCACCATGCCCGCCAGGGCCGTGATGAGGCTCCAAAAACGAATAAGCTGGATGATATGCGCCAGCTTCTCGGTGTCTCCCTGCTCGTAAGTTTCAGATATTTCGCGCACGCCACTCATCGAAATGCCGAGGTTAGTAGAGTCAGACACCAGCTTGATGGTGGAGTTGAAGAGCGAGATAAGGCCCATGCCCTCCGGTCCGAGTATCAAGGCTACAAACTTGTTACGCACAAGGCTAATCAGGATGTTGAGGCTCTGAATGCCCCCAAACAAGCCTGTATACTTCAGAATATGTGAATAACTGTCTGTGTGTTCCTTTTTTTCCATTGATGATATAACGATTCTTAAAACTTTTTATTACTTTTGCAAGAAATAAACTTTATGAAGTTAAGCATCGTCATACCTATATATAATGTGGCCGACACACTGGTCCAGTGCCTCGACAGTGTGATGGCCGAACCGCTGGATGGCTGTGAGCTGCTGCTCGTAGACGATGGTTCGCGCGACGCCAGTGGCTCTTTGGCCGACGGCTATGCCGCCCGCTACGGCAATGTGACGGTGTTTCACACGCCCAATCAGGGACTTTCGGCTGCCCGCAACCTGGGTCTGGCGCACGCGCAGGGCGAATATGTAACGTTTATAGACTCCGACGACTTCCTCAAACCGGGCACCCTGGGCGAGTTGATGGACATTCTGGAGAGCCATCCCGACTATGATGTGCTCGAATATCCCGTGTCGCGCCTTGCCGGAAAGAATGCTGTGGTGAGCTATATGCCCGACGAGGGCGTGTGCGGCGATGCCGTTTCTTATTGGCTCAAGGGCCAGGCTTACTGCCATGCCTATGCTTGCAACAAGCTCGTCAGGCGTTCGCTCTTCCGCGAGGTGAGCTTTCCTGTGGGCCGGGTGTTCGAAGATGTCTATACCCTTCCGCTCATCTTGTGCCAGCAACCGCGTGTGGCCACCACGCAGAAGGGCATGTATTATTATCGCGACAACCCCAACGGCATCACCCGCAAGGCCCATGGCACCGACCTGCAAGACCTGCTCAAGTGGCACATCAAGGCCATCGACGAGCTGGGCATAGCCCCTTCGGCCAAGCCGGAGTGGAACCAATACTTCATCTACATGCTCAATATTCAGCTCGATGTGATGGAGCTCACCGGCTGCCACCCCCTGCTTAGCGCTACATGGAACGTGCGTCCGGCCAACTATAAGGCATGGCTGCTCAAGCTGTTGGGCTTTCGCGGACTGCTCAAGCTCAACAATCTGGCACATAAATGGATGGGAAGGCGCAGCGGATGGCTGCGGGATGACGATACTGAAACAAAGCAATAACTTATGGATAAAAAGCAGATATACGCTCAAGACAGAGAGCACGGCCCCCTCGTGAGCTTCATCATCACTTATCATAATGAGCCTGTCGACATGCTGCAGGAGTGCCTTCAGAGCATTCTCTGCCTGTCTTTGTCGGCCGCCGAGCGCGAGATAGTGCTCGTAGACGATGCCTCCGACAACTCGCCGTTGACCTTGCTGGGCTCTTATGCCGATGATATTATCTACGTCAGGCAGCCACATGGGGGCGTGAGCGTGGCCCGTAACCGGGGCATCAGCGTGTGTCAGGGCCAGTATGTGCAGTTTGTTGATGCCGACGATTGCCTGCTTCGTGCCTCTTACGAGCATTGTCTCGACTTGGTGAGGTATAACGATGCCGATGTGGTAGCCTTTCAGCACACCCATCAAACGGAGGATGACACGCCCTTTACTTACGATGGTCCCATCGACGGAGCCACCTATATGCGGCACAACAACATCCAAGGCCGTGTGTGCAACTATATCTTCAAGCGTAGCATACTCATCAACTTGCGGTTTACCAAGGGTGTTGCTTTTGGCGAAGACGAGGAGTTTACGCCCCAGCTATTGCTCAGAAGCGAGCGTCTCTATGTGTCGAAGGCCAAGCCCTATTACTACAGGCTGCGGCCAGGATCGGCCATACAGAGCCGTGACAAGCGCAGCAAGGTGCGCAGACTGAGCGATACTTTCGGCGTGATATGCCGTCTCAACACCCTGGCCGACACCTTGCCACAAACCGAAAGAGAGGCTCTGACACGCAGGGTGAACCAACTCACCATGGATTATGTCTACAATTCCATGGTCCTTACGCACGATTGGCGTTACGTAGAACGCCTCGTCGAACGGCTGCATGGCGTTGGTCTTTTCCCATTGCCCGATGCCGACTACACCAAAAAGTATAAGTTGTTTCGTCGCGTCACCGCTACTAAGGCCGGACGCAGGCTTCTCTTGCGCTTGTTAACATTGAAAAAAGCATGAGAATATTACTGATTGGCGAGTACAGCAACGTGCATTGGACGCTGGCCCGTGGCCTGAAAGCCTTGGGAGAAGACGTCACTGTGCTCTCAAACGGCGACTTCTGGAAAGACTATCCGCGCGACATCTCACTGGTAAGGAGCCCCGGCAAGTGGGGCGGCGTGCGCTACATGGCGCGCCTCATCAGCCTTCTGCCCCGGCTGAGGGGTTATGACATTGTGCAAATCATCAACCCGATGTTCCTCGAAATCAAGGCCGGGCGCATCCTGCCCATATACCGTTACCTGCGCAAACACAACAAGCGGGTGGTTATGGGTGCCTTCGGTATGGACTATTATTGGGTGCATACGTGCGACACTGCCATGCCTTTGCGCTACAGCGACTTCAATATAGGGCGCGAGCTGAGGCATAATGCCGACGCAGAGAAAGAGCGTCGCGACTGGATAGGCACGCCTAAGGAACGGCTTAACAAGCTTATCGCGGCCGACTGTGATGCCATCGTGGCCGGACTGTATGAATATTGGGTGTGCTATCACCCCGCTTACCCCCTTAAAACCACCTTTATTCCTTATCCCATCGAGCTGCCCGATGAGGCCGACTGTTCGCCTCTGCAGGTCAGAGACGGCAAGTTGCGCGTCTTTGTGGGCATCAGCAAGAAGCGAAGTGAATATAAAGGCACCGACATCATGCTCTCCGCAGCCCGCGAAGTGCTGGCCCGCCACCCTGAAAGCATGGAGCTCAGGGTGGCCAACGGAGTGCCTTTTGCCGAGTACAGCAAGATGATGACGGGTTCTGACGCCATTCTCGACCAGCTGTATAGCTACACGCCGTCTATGAACTCGCTGCTGGCCATGTCTAAGCGCATTGTCTGTGTGGGCGGAGGAGAGCCAGAAGGCTATGCGCTGATGGGCAAAGGCTGTCCCCAGCCCATCGTTAATGTGGTGCCCGACAGGCAGGATGTGGTGACCAAACTAGAGCACATGGTGACTCATCAGGATGAGGTGACCGGGCTGAAAAGGCTCAGCCGCGAATATGTAAGGCGCTATCACGATTACGTAAAGGTAGCGCGGCAATATCAAATGCTTTATCGCTCGCTGTTGAAGTAAGAATTTAACGAGATAAAAAGATATATGGAGAAGAACGAAAGAGAACTGAGATGTACCACCCAATCATCAGAATATCTCATTAAGCGGCCATGGCTGACAGCCCGCCGCGACGTTGTGGTGCATCCTAACGGTAAGGTCAACCCAGAGTATTATGTCTTGGAGTATCCCGATTGGATTAATATCATTGCCATAACCCGCGAAGGCAAGTTCATCATTGAGCGACAATGGCGTCAGGCTGTGGGTGAAATATCCACCGAGATACCTGCCGGAGTGATAGAAAAAGGTGAGAGCGCGCTTGCCGCCGCACAGCGCGAGCTGAAGGAGGAAACGGGTTTTACGGGCGGTGAGTGGCACGAGCTGATGGTCATCGCGCCCAACTCAAGCACCATGAACAACCATTGTCACTGCTTTGTGGCACGCAATGTAGAGAAGACATCGGGCCAACACCTGGATACGACAGAGGATTTAGACTACTTCTTGAAGGATGAGAACGAGGTGTTCGACATGCTTCAGAGAGGCGAATTTCATCAGGCTATGATGGCAGCTGCCCTTTGGAAGTTCTTCTGCTGCAAGCTCTTGCAGAAGATTTAAGGCGTAGCTTCACAGTCAGCCCCCCTTTCATAAGCCCCGCAATGGGGCTTATTTCGTATTCTGACTGAGCTTCAACAACGTTCCCATGGGGCATACGAAGCGGCAGTAGGGGCGCATGATGAAGAGCGAAAGCACCACAAACACCACGGCTATGGCTATTACCACCCATGAGGCTGACTGAAAGATGAAGGCTGAGAAGGGCTCATAGTTCACCCAATCGGCCCATACGCCCGTGAGCAGGCATAGCATGAGCGCGGCCCAGAGCACGCTGCGAAAGGTGTTAAGCCTGTTGATAAGCTTGCCAGAAAGTCGCCATTTGCGCTTGTTCACCCGTCCGGCAAGCTCTTGCAGCGCGCCGTAGGGACACACGTTGGTGCAATAATAGGTTTTCTTGCCAAACAGAGGATAGACAAAACCCATGATGAGCAGAATGACGGATGCCAGCATTGCCACAACGTTGATGCCGTTAGACATCCATCCTATGATGGCCGAATAAGACAAGAACGTGCCGCTCCAGAAGCCCAGCACACCGATGTTGAGCACCTGCTGCATGATGCGATAGCGCTTGTTGTGCACAAACAAGGGCAGAATAGCCGCCAAGAGGGCTACGATGAGTGCCGCTATGGCCTTGGGCGAGGCATCGAAATCACTCAGCCAACTCTTCTCTACGGCGTTCTTGCCGGCATAGTTCAGTCCTCGTGTCACGTTGCCTATGATAGCCCGCGATGAGTAAGTGGCGCCCGACACACCGTCTACCTTCATGGCCAAAGCATCGTCTATGCTCTTTCCGTTCCACTTGGTGAGCAGCGCGCTTGCCCTGCCGAAGAACTCAGGAGTCTCAGAGTTCTTCAACGCTTTTATCTTTTTTACGGTGCCATCCTTGATGTATATCTCAAGCGGAACGTTGCCTCCGAAGCCCGTAATGTCCTTGGCCAGCGTCGTAGTGTTCACTACGAAGGTGCCGTCAGCCAACTTTGTCACTGCCTTGACCGGTTTTTGTGCGGTCTGCTGCACCGTGTCTTGTTGCCAGGCATGGCCCAGCACCTTGCCGTCTCGGCGTATAGACACTACGGCAATGAGCAACAGGCAAATCAAAAGACTCAGAAACTGAGATATTTTATCCTTAATACGATTTTTGTTTTGCATCATATAACGATGTTGTAATGTAATTTTGAATTGCAAAAGTAATCATTCTTCTTCACAAAACGGTGCTCTTTGTTGTTTTTTAACGGCTTTTCAGTTTTCATTTTCTTCCTCCTTTCAAAGTCATTTTAAGTAATATCGCCACATGTCCATAACCATATTCTTTACCTACCTCAGCCAGATAAAATTCTGAAATAGGCCTTTTCGTGTTGCGAAATAGGCACTTTTGCAAGCCGAAATAGGCA
>DLDC01000040.1:8742-11181 GCA_002480935.1 Prevotella sp. UBA7782
TGTAAAAAGGCCGTTTTTGCAAATCGGCTGTCGGGATGCTTGACGGCAAAAGCCGGGCTACTCGCTTGGAGCACCCGGCTTGTCGCATCATGCAATGGTGATATGTGCGTGTCAGAAGGTTATGGCTTTGCCTGCGTCAGGGTGGTTAGGCTCGAACTTTACGCCCAATATCTTAGCCACGGTAGGAGCAATCTGCTTGTTGTAATACACCTTGCCGTCGGTCACGATGCCCTTGGCCGGCACCTTATTGCCGAACACCAGCATCCATGTTTCCTCAGAGTGAGGCACTCCCTGCCCATGGTCGCACCAGTTGCGGGCATTGTCCTGGGCTCTGCCGCGGCCGTGGTCGCAGGTGATGATGAATGTTGTCTTGCCCTTATAGAAGGGGTCGCTCTGCGTGTACTCCCATATTTTTCTTATCCAAGTGTCAGAGTTGTAAGCCGATTCCAGGTATAAATCGTAGTTGCCGGCGTGCGCCCACTCATCTGTTTCGCCCATTCCGATGTAGATAAACTTGGGGTGGCGCGACTTCATAGCCTCCATGGCGTAGGCGTAGGTGAGGTAGTCGAAGCGCTCGCCACGCCAGTAACGTGGGATGCAATCCTCCAGTTCGTCGAGATACTTCTCTTTTTCGGTGGGGTTTTTCGACATGCTATGGCGGTAGCCGGCGTTCACTTCCAGTCCGCTGCGCTTCTCGTTGAGGATGTAAGGAAACACGTCCCAGCTTCCGAAGGCCAGCACGCTGCCCTTATACTGTGGCGTCTTGTTGGCCACTTCCAGTATGCTCACGTTGGGGTTATACTTCTTTTCGTTGCTGTTGATGTGCTCATCGTCAGGATAACCGCACAGGTCTTCGTTGTAGCCTGGGTAAGAAAAATGCATTCCGTTGGCCACTCTCATCATTCCGTTGGCATATCTGTCGCCCAGCATGATGCCGTTCTTGCTGATGTAACTCCACACGAAGGGCATCAGGGCACTGCGTCTTTGCTCGGCCGTGGGGCGCCAGAACTTCTGCTTCATGAGCTCTTCGTTCTTGGTATAGTTGCCGTTGTTAAGAATGAGACTGTCGGCTCCGCCATACAGCTCTTGCCATCTGTAGCCGTCGAGCGTGATGAGTACAACCCTCTGATCATCTTCCTGAAGAGATGCTGGCGTGCTGTCAGCGTTGACAAACGATGTAGCGGTGAGGCTACCGGCTATGATAATAGCCATGCATAATAGTTTTCTTTTCATCATGACAGTATTATTTGAGCCACCAAGGAGTGGCAGTTATCTTATCGTTATTGTCGCCGAACTGGCGCGAGATAGCCTCCTGCACGTTGGCTGTGTTCTGCTTATACTCGGTGTCGGGATACATCCAGCGGTTGGGAACGGATGTGTCTGACGTGTGGGCAAGCTCCGGATAGCCCGTGCGACGGCTGTCGAAGAAGGCGTCCCAGCCGCTTTGGTAGAAACTTACGCAATACTTCTGGAAGATGATGCGCTCTATCTTCTGCTCTGCCGTGAGGCTGTTGTCGAGTTTCACAAGGCTTCCTTGCAAGTACTTATCGGCAGCTTCGGGCGTCAGATAGCTGGCATATCTGGTGGCATACTTCTGATAGAAGAGGAACGAAGCCCGCACACCGTTGTCGTAGTAGGTCTTTGCGTCGCCGCTTATCCAGCCCCTTACGCACGCCTCTGCCAGTATTTGCTGCAGCTCAGCATAGCCCATGAGCATGGTGGGCTCGCAGGTTGGGCTGGTACGGAAGCGGTCGTTGATTTGCGAAATCTTGCCGGCCGTTACCAGAGAGATATTGTCGCCGTAGGGCACAACGGGGTCGCCGCCGGCGTAAGCCGTGAAGTCGTCGATGCTCTTGCCTGCCGTTGCTGCCTCGTTGGTGGGCAGTGCGAAGGCAAAGAGGCGCGGATCCTTGCGCTCAGACATGCGTGTGATGTAGGTCTGATCCATGTAGTAGCCCGACCACTGCGCGTTGAACTGCGGGTAACGGCAGTCTTGCTGGTCGAGATAAGTGAGCTGTCCGTTGTCGCTGTTGCTGCGCATGAGGGGCTCGGCAGCCACTGTGCGGAACTCGTTTTGAACATTGTGCGTGCCCACTGTGGCTTTGTGTGATAGCGTCATGAGCACTTTCAGGTGGAAACTGTTCACCAATCTGCGCCAAAGACTCAGGTCGCCGTTATATATAATGTCGCCCGAGATGGTGTTGCCAGCCTGTGCCGTGAGGATAGAGTCGGCCTGCGTGAGGTTTTGCAGTATGTAGGCGAACACCTGCTCTTGCGTGTCATACTTGGGCGTATAGTTCTTGTTCTCCTCTCCCTGCAATGCTTCAGAGCACGGAATGTCACCAAAAGTGAGCGTAAGATTGTAGAAGTAATAGGCGCGGAAGAACTTAGCGAGGCCCAAGTAAGCCTCAGAGCCGGCCCGTGTGGCCTCTTCTTCCA
>DLDC01000038.1:0-4814 GCA_002480935.1 Prevotella sp. UBA7782
CAGGTGGTGAAGAGCAACATCGACCTTACCGCAAAAATCATCAGCGACATCGAGGCACGGCATCGCCAGGGCGTGGCCTTGAAAAACGACATTACGCGTTATGAACTGCAGATGCAAACCCTGCAGCTCCAACTCACCAAGCTGCGCAATCAGCGGGCCATCGTCAACCATCAACTGTGTAACTCGCTGGGCATAGCCTCTACCGACTCTATTATCCCAACAGAGCATGTGGCTGAGCAGAACTTTGCCCGTGACGCTGAGGCTCAGTGGCAGGCTGCTGCTGCGTCTAGTCCGGCTCTGCGCATGGCCCATGTAGACGCGCAGATGGCTGGTCAGAGCGAGCGACTGGCAAAGAGTGAGATTCTGCCCAAGGTGGCCGTAGTGGCACAAAACAATTTCAACGGTCCCATCACCTTTGAGTTGCCGCCTGTCAACAAGAACCTGAATATATGGTATGTAGGCATCGGTGTTTCTTATCAGGTGTCTTCTCTCTTCAAGTGCAACAAGAAGTTGCGTGCGGCAAAGGTGGCAACACGTGAGGCACGGGAGCGTGAGACGGTGGCGCAGGAACTTATAAACAATCAGATGCAGGCTGCGTGGACTAGCTATGAGCAGAGCTACGTGGAGCTGAAAACCCAACAGAAGAGCGTGGAGCTGGCCCGGCAGAACTTTGAGGTTATCAACGACAGATACGTCAATCAGCTTGCCCTGGTCACCGACATGATAGACGCCAGCAACATGAGGTTGGACGCTGAGCTCGCAGAGGTAGATGCCCGCATCAATATCGCTTATGCGTATTACAAGATGAAGTTTATTGCCGGCGAGTTGTAAAGAGCATAATATCAAAAAACAACTATACATTATTATAATATAAAGAATACTACATATCATCATGAATAAGAGAAAACAAATTTTAAGAGCTTACAACTTGATAGTCATTGCTTTATTGTTGCTCGGACTGGCTTACGTCTGCAGCCGCTTCGTTCATCTGGGCAACAAAGAGTACACCGACAACGCCATGGTTCATCGCGATATGACTCCGGTCAACACGCGCGTACAAGGTTTCGTCAAGGAGATTCGCTTTCACGAGTTTCAGTATGTTCACAAAGGCGACACACTCGTCATTCTGGAAGATGCCGAATACCGGTTGGCCCTGGCTCAGGCAGAGGCCTCACTTCGTGGGCAGCGGCGTGGCAGCGGCGCGGTGAACGCTGGTTTGCACACCATCAGCCGCAATGTCAGCGTGGCCAGCGAGGGTATGCGGGTGGCCGATGCCGGTATCAGCGAGGCCAAGGTGAGCATGGACAACGCCAAGCGCGACTATGACCGCTATGCCGCTTTGCTGGCTAAGGGTGCCGTCACACAGCAGCAGTATGACAACGCCAAGACGCTCTATGAGGAGTCGCGCAGCCGCTGGCAGGCCGCGCAAGCCAGACTGTCGCAGGCAGCCGCCAGCCGTACCGCTACGGCAAGCGCGAGCGGAGAACAAAAACAGCGGCTCGGACAGAGCCATGCCGGTGAGACCGTGGCCGAGGCACAGCTGAACCTGGCACGGCTGAACCTGTCGTACACCGTCATCACGGCTCCCTGCGACGGATATGTGGGCCGAAAGAATATATATGTGGGACAGCTGGTGCAGCCCGGACAGCTCTTGGTGAACGTGGTTGACCAGAGCAGCGTGTGGGTGATTGCCAACTACCGTGAGTCGCAACTACATCATATCAAGGACGGCGCGGCCGTTGTGTTCAGTTGTGATGCCATTCCCGGAGTTACTTATCATGGCAAGGTCGTGGCCATATCATCGGCATCAGGCGCCGTGATGGACAATATTCCTGTAGACAATGCCACGGGCAACTTTGTCAAAGTGGAGCAGCGCGTACCTGTGAGGATAGAGCTAACCCCCGATAACAAGGCCGAAGACGTGAGAAAATTGCTCAGTGGTCTGAATGTAGAGACTGAAGTGAAATATTAAATATCATACTATGGCCGATCCAATGATAGGGCGCCCCTTCTCCATGCCTATGCTGAAAGACTTCATTCCTCGCAAGATTCAGCCGTGGCTTTATGTGATATGCGCCATTATATTCCAGCTTGTCAACACCACCTATATGGGCTCTGTGTCGCAAATGATGGGCTCTACAGGACTGATGCGCGAGGACATCACGTTCATCTTTCTTTGTGGCGTAGTGGGTGTGGCAATGCCTTTCCCCGTATTGTTCCGCCTGAAGTTTCGCTTCACCAACCGCAGTCTGGAGCTGTTTGCCGTTGGCGGAATGATAGTTTGCATCTTGCTGACGCTGGCCCTGTATAACTTCACCGATGTGCACACCACGATGCCCTTGCTCTGTGTGCTGTCGTATGTGTGTTGCTATTTCAAGCTCATGGCTACCTTCGAGGTCTTCAGCAATGTGCAGTTGTGGATGACACCCCGCCGCGATTTCCGCATCTTCTTTCCGTTGTTGTATATCGTTGTTCTGGGTGACATGAGTGCCGGTGCATGGGTGTCGTCTCAGCTCACTTATTTCTGCGATTCGTGGCAGGCCATGCAGTGGTTTGTCGTTGCGTTGCTGCTGATAGTATGGCTGTTCTTCTGGACCTGCACACGCCATTTCCGCTTTATGCGTCCTCTGCCTTTCCTGTCCATCGATTGGCTGGGCTGTCTTCTCTGGTCGGTTGCGTTGCTAGAGCTGATATGGTTGTTCCACTATGGCGAATACTATAATTGGTGGGACAGCCGGATGTGGCGTGGCGTGAGTGTGGCTTTTGTGATAACAGCCTATTTCGCAATAAGCCGTATGCGCCATATCCGCCATCCCTATATAGACCCGAAGGCTTTTCATTATAAGACCTTATGGCCCATTCTGGGCATGTTCGCCGTGGCAGAGGTGATGAACGCCACCCCTCAGGTGCTGCAAAACACCTTTACGGGAGGAATAGAGCATTGGGGCATGCTGACAACAGCGCCGCTCAACCTCATTACCATAGTGGGCAATGTGACGGGCTGTCTGTTCTGCCTGTGGTGGATGAAGATGACAAGGCAGGCTTACACCCGATTGCTGACGATAGGCTTTGCGCTGTTGCTGAGCTACCAGGTGGCTATGTACTTCTTTGTCTTTCCCGGTCTCAACTTCGAAATGCTCATCGTGCCTACCTTCCTTCGCTCGTTTGGCTATACCATCTTCTTCGTCACTATGACGCTCTATCTGGAGGAGCTGATGCCTTTTCAGCATTTCTTCATGGGTCTCACCATCTGCGGCTTCATCCGCAATGGGCTGCTCAGCACGATGACCGAAGGCTTTTATGCTTATCTGCTGCGCTATCATGTTATGGAGAACCTTGTCAGTGCACACCCCTATACGCCTGAGATGAGTCTGCTCACGGGCATTAAGCAACTCTATGGCGCAACGTGCTTGGGGGGCTGTTTCTTCCTCTTGCTGCTCATGATGTGGCATGTCAGTCCGGTGCGCTCCACTTTGAAGCACTTGCCCTATTGGGGAAAGATTGGCCACGAAATGCGTAAGGAACTGGGACGATAGCTTTGGACAAGTCGGGAAAGAAACCGGTTGTCAACCATCTGCCGGCTTATGAGAGGCGCATACTCTGTGACTGGGCTGAAAAGCAGTACGAATCACCCCCCCGTGCTGCTTCATCCTATGTACGAACTAGTGTTGGCGCTTCGATTTGTACTAATCTTTTATTCCTGAAAAAAATACCCGTCAGACTTCAACTGCGTATTAAAAGAAGTAAATCATAATCGTTTAATGCCCTCAAGGGTGCCTCCTTACAAAAATTATTATTATATTTGTAGCTCCGTAAAGGTCATATATTTTGCCAATAGCAGCACAGTGCTTGGGTAGCAGAATGATGTACATAAAGAAACAACCGCTGATATGGAAGATGTATTTTATGCCGCGCTTCAGAAATGTCCTCTGTTCAGGGATATGACACGTGACGAGATAGCCGCCTCGTTGTCGGGCTTTGCTCATCGCATGGTGAGCTATGGCAAGCAAGAGATATATGCTTTGCCGGGCGAACCCTGCCGTTATGCCGACATAGTGGTTAGCGGTACGCTGGTATGCCGGATGATGTCGCTCAGTGGCAGGCAGGTGGAGGTGAGCCGTCTCAGGGCGGGCAGCATGGTGGCCCCGGCCTTTCTCTTTGCCAGCAATGGTGCTATGCCCGTGAGCGTGATGACAGACGACAGGGTGACGGTGCTGCGCATGACCAAAGACACGTTTGCGGGTATGCTGGACAGCGACAGTAGGTTGAGGATGAACTTCATTCGCATGCTCTCCGATATCGATGCTTTTCTCACGGCTAAGATGCGCTTTTTGAGTCTGATGACGGTACGAGAGAAGGTAGCCTGGCTGCTGAAGGAGCGGGCACGCGAGCAGAAAAGCCGGCAGATAACGCTTTATCGCAGCCGTCAGGAGATAGCCGACAGCTTCGGCATACAGAAATATTCACTCATACGCACGTTGTCTGATTTTGAGAAGGAGGGCGTTATCAGCATACAAGGGCGTGATATCAACATTCTGAAATGGGAAAAACTGGGCTAGGCGTTCAGCCTGCTGGCTTCACCAACAGTGCCTCTTGCCCTTGGCACGGCTTGCCATTGCTTCCGTCTGCATACACGCTCGTTGCCCTAATTCTGCATGGAATAGGTATGTATGCTTGCCCCTTGAGCTGACGGAAGATAGTTTACACCCCACCAACACATTTGCAGCAGGCAGAAGATGAGCACCACCAGGCACAGTGCCGTCTTGTGTTTGGCCGGGCTGGCGTGGCGGTAATGTATATATATAAGGTAGCCG
>DLDC01000038.1:4820-20961 GCA_002480935.1 Prevotella sp. UBA7782
CAACTCCAATAGTGTCCCCAGGCATCCTTTGCCCACAGCGCGCCCATGAGCATGCCGAGCGTGAGAAAAGCATAACTCACCGTCACCAGGTCGTCGGTGATGGCCATTTCCTTACTCCAACCGCTAGGATGCTTGCCTTTCTTGACGAAAAGATATATGGCAAGCACAAACGCGGCACCCAACATGGCATAGGCAAGCATATATACAATGACGTGCGGAGCAAACCATGGACTCTGCAAGGCGGGCATGAGCGACTTGCTGTGTATCTCAGGTTTCAGAATGTTGATGATGATGAAAACGGCAGCCAATATGGTAGAGAACGTGAGAATCCATTTGTATCGCCAGCGCAGATAGACCACCATACCCGCCAGAGGAAGGAAGAAGCTGTACCACAGCCGTGTCTCGCCCATGGTGCGCATAGGCGGACGGTCTATCTCCTGCCACAGTAGGGCGATGTAAACAAAGAATATGCCCAGCCCCAGAAATGTGAGCGCCGTGGCCGGCGTGCGTCTCTCCTTCCATGCCAAGTAGGCTCCCGCGCTCCAGCAGAGCAGTGCCGCGATGGCAAAATATATGAAATAATCCCAAATCATCTCATCTTACAAATTGAACGTTCAACATTTTCCTTATTCCTTACGCGCTTTTGAACTCTCGTCAGCCCTGGTCTTTGACTGGCAGAAGAACATGCCCACTGCGCCGATGGCTAACAGCAGTATGCCGAGATACACCACGGGGAGCCACGGATCGCGCACCAGCTCCAGCACGCTCAGTGTGCTCCACTTGCCCATCTGCTCGTCATAGCTCAGCTGATACACCTTCCAGCCGTTGATGCTCAAGGGGTGGTTCACTTCTATCTCGGCGTTGATGGCCTTTCCGTCTTTGGTGTAGACCATTACCTGCGAGTAATATCGGCTTGGCTCACGCGCCGCCATGACGAGCGAATGGGTGGCGTCGAGGGCCAATGACTGGTAGTTGAACTGATAACTTCCGCACGTCACCCAGCCCTTTACAGTCTCTTTGCCCTGAGTTCCAAGCCGTTGCGCCTTTATCAGAAGCGCGCATTCTGAGCCCGGTAACGACGTGGCCACATAGCCCTCTTTGTTGAGTGCCTGCCCCAGAGAGTCCATACGTATGCGTCCAGCCATCTCTTTGGGCATACCTCCGGCCATCCTTGCCAATGCCATGGGCATGGCGTTGCCGATGTGTTTCACTATGCTCACGTCCCAGTTCAGTAGTCGTCCGCCTTTCACCCCCTTACCCACTTCCATGATGGCGGGCTTTTCGCGAGGCAGAGGCTTACCGGCATTGTCTATAATCATCAGCTTGGGAGGATACTCGTCTATGCTGAATTTCTCCAGTTCGATGGCCAGTGGCAGCTCGTGCACGTTGTTCCACGCATCCAGGGCGCGCCATTCGGGCTTGCCTTGTTCGCAGAACATCTTCAGCCTCTGCATGTCGGCGCTGCCCAGCGTGCCGCATGTCAGCACGATGAACAGACCCAGATGACTGCATAACACGGGGATGTTGTGGCGTGAGAGATGCCTGGCCTGCACCAGAACCTCCTCGCCCACGATGGCTGTGAGCCAAATATAAGTCAGAATGAAGGGCCAGCTCTCCAGCATCTTGCTGAAGGCCAGAGGGTCGGCAGGCGCGTTTTTCTCACCCATCTGTTTGGTCAGACCCATGATGAGCGTGAGGGCCAGCGCTCCGATGAGCGGGGGCACGGCTGCCTTTGCCGTTGTCATGAACCTGACAAAGTAGCATCTGTGGCGCAAGAGATGTAAGCCCACGAGTGCCAATACAAAGACAGCCAGCGCAATGATATTGGCCGGCCACATAAAGATATCCCAGTTCAGAGGACCCATGCTCAACTGTAACATCACCCCGGTGAGCATGAGACCCAGGGTTATGGCTGTTCCTTCCTTAAAGGAGTAAGGTTTCTTCCACATCTTTCTGTGCTTTCTCAAAGATAATGGTGCCCGGCATGCTTGTCTGCCATGCCCGGCACCATTCTGATAATCAAGTTGTCGCTATAGCGGTTTCGTGATGAACCGTTTGTTTCTTCTTGCTGTTTCAATCCATTTCGGCACTACCTCGTTCAAGAAGTCCTGCTTCTGCTTGCGCAGTTTGTTCATATCCAATCCGATATATTTGGCCGCTTTCTCCCGGGTAGAGAAGTCGGGCAGAGGTATGCTGCCCTTCCATCCGTGCATGCCTGCCACCTTCTGACACTCCAGCTGGGCATCCTTGGCATACATCATGGCATCGGCCAGCAGTCTCATGCACTCTTGCGGCGCGTGGAAAGCGGCTCCGTGCGAGGCCATGGCATAGTCCCACCGCCACTGGCTCTTGCGTATGTCGCTCAGCGCTTTGGTCATCTCCGTTTCTGTGGCGCCGTGTTTCCACGCGAATTGTGCCATGAGGTGAGCGTCGGCCAGCTGAACGTCTACGAGCTTGGCAAAGCTAAACACCTTTTCCTCACGCTCATATACGTTTTGGCGCAGCGTTTCGGCGTCTTGCCGGTGGCACGTCTGGCAGGTGCGGTCTATGTGTGCCAGCGGGCTCATGATGTGATGGTCGGTATATTTCACGCCGCCTTCAGAGATGTAAGGCATGTGGCAGTCGGCGCACGACACGCCGCGCTGAGCGTGTATGCCCTGCAGTGACATCTCGTAGCCGGGGTGCTGTGCCTTCAGTATCTTGGCTTTCGAGAGCGGATGTATATAGTCGTAGAAGCCTATGCTGTCATAATATTGCTCGGCGGCCTCACACGTCATGCCCTTGTCTTGCGGAAATTTCAGATACTGTCCGTTCTCCTTCTCAAAGTAATACTCCGTGTGGCACTGAGCGCAAACCAGTGAGCGCATCTCCTGATGACTGGCCTTTCGCACGTCCTTACCCACACGTGCCCATGCCTCATACAGTGCCGGGCGGGCCGGGCGCAGGTCCATGGTGCGTGCGTCATGGCAGTCGGAGCAGCCTACGGTGTTCATTACTTCCGAGCCCCAGTCGCTCCATTTGGCGGCATAAAAGGCATTGACGCCCTTCTCGCGCATCAGTCTGGGCACGTCAGGCCCCTTGCATGTCCAGCATGTTCCGGGCTGCATGTCCTTCTGCCCATCCACTCCGGGCGAACCGGTGCGCAGTATCTTCGTCACGTCTTCTATGCAGTGGCGGTGCCCTCGTGGTGTGTTATACTCGCGCGAGAAGGCATATCCCGCCCAGTTGATGACGATGGCGGGGTTCTCTTCCAGCACGTCGCGTTCGGCAGAGCCGTTATACTTGCTCTCAAAGGTGGTGTCTTCGGTCATAGCCCACGACTGATACTCGCGTGGGAAGTCCTCGGCAAACTTCTCGTTCTGTGCTACGATGGAGTCGGTCATGGGCGTGCGGCGGTTGTTGAACACGCTTGCCACCTCAGCGCGGCGCTCCAGCAGTGATGAGCAGAGCAGCCCCAAGAAGAACACAACCACCATAGCTCCTCCGAAGAGAAGCCATCCTTGCCATTTCTTTAGTTTCTTTTCCATAGCGGTATGGATTATTATTGTTGTTCGGTTATTACGTTTTCAGTCTCCGGAAGCATCAGTCAGCATAAGGCCCTGCATCATGCCCCAGTGCTCTTTGCAGCCATCCTGGTACGGGCGATGGCGGCATGGGCTCTACATATTCGGCTCCCGGTGTGGCCGAAAGTGAGTTCTTTCCCATGTGCGGCACGTTTCTATGGCAGTCCCAGCATGCCTTTCCCTCACCGCGCTGAGCCTCCATATAGTCTATTCGCCCTGTTTTCACAAACTCCTGGTTCAGCTGTTTGTGACAGCGAATGCAGTTGTCCATAATCACTTCGTCTGACATGGCTTCGGCCTGTATGGCCTGATGCTCGCTGTGGGTGATGAAGTAAGCCACGTGCTTCATGCCGTCAAGCCCTTTGAAGGCATAGTGTGCCGCCATGTTGCCATTGGGCACGTGACAGTCGTTGCATGTTACGTCGCGCGCATGCGATGAGTGACTCCACGTGGCATAATAAGGTGACATGATGTGACAGTTGATGCAGGCTGCCGGATCGTCGCCTATTATATAGGTATGCATACGCAAAAGATACATGAAGAGAACGACCAAGCCCACGATAACACCGCAGGAAGTGGTGAGAAACACTTTCTGCTTGTAGCTGATTGAGTTGAGAAACTCCCGCCATTTGGCCTTGAGCTTTGGCCAGAAGTTATTGTTCGGCATAAGCAATGGTATATATGTTATAGTTCTCGGACGTTTAGGCGCTACAAATTTATATAAAAAGCGGGTAACTATATGTAAATATTTCAGAAAATTTTAGGTGTCTTTTTCTTTGCTCATCTCATTATCTCACTTCTTCTGAGGCATAAACCTGAGGAGCCAATGCATGCAAGCAGTATCCCGAAAATGCCTCTTTTTTATATAAATTATGTCAGAAATATGGCTTTACAGGCCAATATACCACAATCGTCGGATGCTTTTTACCTCATTCGTGCGATTGTGCGCGAGCGCAATATTGTCTACCTTTGCACACAGAAAGAAGAATTGTTTAGCCATATAAAATAGAATTAAATCTTGCAAGTCATCAGACGGACTGTTAGCTTATGACAGCACACGTCGGGTAGGAGGGGTGCCGAGTGCATTGCCTCCTATTTTTTATGTGCAAAACAATTCATTAGAACCCTGTCGGTTCAGAAATATTCAGCCCGTTTACTTTGCCAATGTCATGATAGTGATGCTAAAGTCTTTGTTCCAAACAGGTTCTTTTTGCTCCATCAATGACTGTAAGAAGCCTACTACAACCCTTCCCCAGTCTTGTAAATAAAGTAAAATGACCGTTGAGAAATGTTATAATTATAGTTCTGGCAATGTTGTATTCATCAAAAAATAAGTAACTTTGTTCTTATACTTAGGACTATTGAGCATCTTAGCGGTCCTGTATTCTTATAACAGAATGTTTCATTTTATATCATCATTATGACTTCAAAACTAATAATCGTAGTGCTGTTGCTTGCCCTCCTGATAGTGTGTGGCAAACTCTATATGGGAGCTTCAGGGCGCAAAGCTCCGGCTAATGACGTAACGGATGCGCTCACCGCCATCCTCACACGCTCCAGCGTGCGTGCCTATACCGCCCAACCTGTTGAGCAGGCCAAGGTGCAGAAGTTGCTCAGAGCGGGCATGGCGGCCCCCTCTGCGTGTGACAAACGGCCCTGGCATTTCGTTGTGGTGACCGACAAGCAGCAGCTCAAGGGTCTGGCCGAGGCTAATCCCAATGCCAGCTATGCCGACAGCGCCCCCTTGGCCATCGTGGTTTGCGGCGACATGAGCAAGACCCTGCAGGGTGTGGAACAGCAATTCTGGATACAAGATTGCTCGGCTGCCTCTGAGAACATTCTGCTTGCGGCTCATGCCATGGGCTTGGGCGCCGTGTGGACAGGCACCTATCCGGCTGCCGAACGTTGTCAGGCGGTGGCCCGTGTGCTCAATCTGCCCTCTCATCTGGTGCCCCTCAACACCATCGTGATAGGCTATCCGAGCGGCAAGGCTCACGCTAAAGACAAGTGGGATGCGGCCAACGTAACGTATAACAAGTTTAAGTGATGCCTGGCCATGTTTCTTCTCATTTGGCCGGCTATAGACTTTCTGAGGTTAAAAGACTTTTTAGTAAATAGAATGACGAAAATATGAACGATAAAAAACAACTGAGATATGGTATCATAGGCACCGGAGCCATCGGTGGCTATTATGGCGGCAGACTCGCGCAGGCAGGCTTCGACGTGCATTTTCTCTTTCACAGCGATTATGATTATGTAGTTCGGAACGGCCTGCAAGTAGACTCTTGCGACGGCTCGTTCAGTCTTCCGCACGTCAATGCTTATCATCATGCGGCCGACATGCCTAAGTGCGACGTGGTGCTGGTGTCGCTCAAGACGGTTAACAACACGCTCCTGCCCACGCTGCTGCCTCCTTTGCTCAAGCCCGACACCCTTGTGGTGCTCATTCAGAACGGCATAGGCGTGGAGGAAGATGTGCAGAAGATGATGCCCAACGTGCGCCTGGCGGCTGGCGTAGCCTATATCTGCGTGGCCAAGACGCAGCCCGGACACGTGAACCATCAGTACTTGGGACGGCTCAGTCTGGCCAATTACTCGTGCCCGGATGCCTCGTTGCTTAATGTTGTAGCCGATGATCTGACTGCCGCCAACGCCAAGACCAAGGTGGCGGATTATCTGGAGGCGCGGTGGAAAAAGGCCGTATGGAACATGACTTTCAACGGTATGTCGGTGGTAGAGAATGCTCAGACCGACCAACTGGCCAACGATCCCGTCACGGGAAAGCTGATATACCGGCAGATGCTGGAGGTGATAGCCGCCGCAAAGGCCTTGGGCGTGAAGCAGATAAGCGACAGTTATGCCGACGACGTGATGGATATGACGCGCAAGATGAAGCCCTATTCGCCCAGCATGAAGCTCGACTATGAGTTTCATCGCCCCATGGAGATATATTATCTCTACACCCGTCCCATCGCTATAGCCCGCAGTGCGGGAGTCGATATGCCGCTGATGCAGGCGCTTGAAGACAAGCTCAGCAGCATGGATGCCGCCAACTGCGGGTGACCGAACGGCCCCTTTTTGCCCCTATTTCTGATTCTTTGTCAACCGTTTCATGCTCAGTGTGTCTCTGTAAGCGTCTGCTTCGGCACGCCAAACAAACATTATCGCTGTATGAAACAGCCACTTTCAGCAAGGCTCCCAATCACCTTTCATACCAAAATAGGCATTTTCGCATTGCGAAAGTGCCTATTTTGAGCGCTGACAGTGCCTATTTTGCAAGGCAATAATGCCTATTTTGAGAGATGATATATAATGTGTTGTGCGTCAGTATGTTGCGTTATTGCAGCTTGAACAGCCCTCCCACAAAGGTGGCCTGCACCTTGGCACCTCGCACAGCCGTTGCCGTAGCCACGTCAGTGCGGTAGATATACACGCCGTCGGCGGTGGCTATGGGAGCATAAACATATCCATTCTCGGCGAAAGCCACGAAGCGCCGGCCGCCCTGACCACTGTGCTTGGGTATCTCGCTGATGGTTGTGCTGGTCTTGTTGTACAGGTCTATGATGACGCTCAGTTCCTCGGCATCGCTCCATGCGCCCGCTTTCTGGTTGGTGCTTACCTCGGCATACACCTTGCCTTGGCCTATATAGAGCCAATGGGCCACCTTATATCCTGTCAGAGCCTCATAGTCGAAGAAGTAATCCGGGTCGAATTCGGTGCTGCCGGCCTTGATGCGCAGGAAACCGGAATGGCCTGCCGTCTGCGAGAAGCCATTGGTGAGCGATGTGTTAGACATGGCGTAGATGTCGCCGCTCTCGTCTTTCTGAAAGCCGTTGAAGGCATTCCAGCTGCCTATGTTGCCCGTCCGGGTGTCCTTCATGAGCTTCTTGAACTTGAAGTCGGGATAGGAGTATACAGCCACAAAGGCTGTGTCAACGGCCGGGGTGGCAAATGTGGTGGGGTTCATGGGCACGTAGCTCACGTAGAGGTTGCCGTTTGAGTATACAGACCCTGTCACCGAGGGCCACGTATTGACGTCCATGGGAGCCACAGGCGTTGTTGTCACTTTGCTTTTCAGTGCCATTGAGTGGATGTCTACGGTGTAGAAGGTGAGCATCTCGCCCTTTCCGGCCGACGAAGGCAGCTCCATGGCGGCCATGGTGTTGTCGTCTACTTGACAGAAACCGATGGGTGTGTTGTTGAACACAAAGTCGCCGTGTTCCTGAATATATCCGTTGGCATCTCGCTGTATGCCCGTCGCGCTGGTCACACCCAGCCCGCCGATGGAGAACACCGTCTGCCCGGCCTGCTGATAGTCGCGATAGCCGTTCTGCTCTATGCCCTTGCCGTAGGCGTTGATGGGCGTGCTGCTCATGAGGTCGGCCGTAGTCACTACGTAGTAAGTGGTTGTTCCGTTAGACGTTATGCCCAGCGACAGCACGTAAGGTTCGTTAGGCACTTCCTGGCTTCCCATGTCGTCATCGCATGAGGCCATTGTCAGGGCGCAGCAAGCCGCAACGACCAGCGTGCGCAGAAAGGATATTCTGATTTTTTGCTTGTTCATTTTCGTTATGTTAAAGGGTTGGTTATGGGTTTACATCTTCTGCAGAAACAGTCTGAACTTCAGCGTGAAGGCTCTGCCGGGCTTCTGCAAACGATAGTTGTCATACAGCTTCTCGTTGCCTATGTTTGTGCATTCCAGGCTCACGCTGTAGCGTCCTTGAGCCATGGCATAGGTGATGGCAGCGTTGTGCGAGAACTGTGTGGGGATGTACTTCTTGCTTGTGGGCCGTCCCAGTCCGGGGAAGGTGAGGTAGTACTTGTATACGTAGTCGCAGTCGTAGTCTATGGATAGCGTGTTGCCTCGGGCCATGACGTTGTGGAAGTTGTAGCCTGCCGAGGCGTTGAAGAAGAAGTAGGGTATGTTGGGCATGCGCTGTCCGTACGACACATTGTCGGTTGCCCCCTGGTCTACGTAGCTTTTCTCGGTCTGCACGCTGTGTTCTCTGTCCTTGATGTCCTGGTAAGTCAGGCTGCCACCGAAGTGCAATTGCTGATTGTAATCATAGTTGGCGCTGGCCTCAAAGCCGTTGGTGATGGCCTTGCCTATGTTGTCGTAGGCCGTGGTGGGGTCGCTTGTGAGCGTCACACCCTTCAAGATGAAGTCCTTGGTGTGACGGAATATGTAATTGGCCTCGGCGCTTACGTGGTGCTTTCCGAAGCGTTTATCGAAAAGTAAGCCCAGGTTCAGGTTCTTTGAATTCTCCGGCTTAAGGTCTGGATTGCTTTTTTGCACGAAGCCATCGCCGAATATCTCTACAGCCTCGGGCATTCTGTAGGCCTGCTCAAAGCTGGCTTTGAACTGCAAGGAGGGCATGATGAAGTAGGTGAAGGCCGCCCCGTAGCCCATCTGATGCTTGTTGTCGCTCACCTGCTCGTAGTGTTGCGTGGAGAGAAACTGGTCCATCAGCTTGTGCGTTGAGGTGTGCAGCAGATACATCTTGCCGAATACGTGCACGTTCCAGCGGTCGAAGCGCAGCTGATAACCCAGCCCCGTGATGTTCTTGGTGAGCGTTTGCGGCACGCCGTTCATGGCATAGTCGGGATATTCCTTGTCGTTGCTCTTGCGTCTCATGGACGTGAGCACGTGGTTAAGGTCTATGCTTTGGTGCGCGTCTATCACGTAGTTAAGGTTGGCACTGGCCGTCCATTGCCTCTCTTGTATAAGTGCGTCGGTGAGATAACCCTCGCCCCGGCTGGTGCTTTTCACCGATTGTCCGAGCCAGTTATACTTCAGTTGCGCCGTGTCGGTGTTGTTGGTGTTCACCATGCTGTAGGTTGCGTAGAGCGAAAGGTCAAGTCCCGGTGTAAAAAGATTGGTTTTCTTGTAGCGCAGGCTGGGTATGAGGCTGTAGCTGCGCGAGCGCACCTGACCGTAGACTGCATCCATTGTGGCACCCGTCTGTATGTGCTTGCGGTTTTCGGAAGCGATGAGTCCCACCAGGAGATAGTCGGCCCAAGAGCGATTTACCAGTCCCGTCTCCATCCTTAATCCTACAGAGTGATATGGGTCGTTGAACCTTTTCACCCATGCGTCGCCCGTTTGCAGTCCCGTGCTCAGGTCTACGATAGGTGCGAAAACCTTATAGTCGTTCTTCGAATAGTTGAAGAACATATTTCCGCGGAACGTAAATCCCGTATGCATATTGGTGTAGGCACCGTTCACGCTGGCTTTGTGCGTGCCAAACGAGCCTATGCTGTAGTTGGCATCCAGATAGTTGGCGTTGCGGCGCGACACGATGTTCACCGCTCCGCCCAGCGCGTCGGCACCGAGATAAACGGGCAGTACGCCCTTGAAGACCTCTATATGGTCGGCCATGTTAGCCGACAGATTGGCCAGATTGAAGCTGGAGCCGAAGTTGTCCATGGGTATTCCGTCGAGGAAAAACTTCACTTGGTTGCCCGAAAAGCCGTTCATGGCAAAGGTATAGTTGCTGCCCACGCCTCCGTCTTCGCGCAGGCGGACGCTCGAAACGTTGTTCAGTACCTTGTTGAGTGGGGTGGCCTGGGCATAGAGATCCTTCAAATTGACCACCGAAACCGTGTAAGCCTGCTCCTGAAGTTTGCGGGCCTGTGATTTGGGTATGACCAATACCTCTTGCAGATTTTGTGTGCCAAAGGCCACAGAGTCTTTTTGCGCTGATGCTGGCAATGCGGCATAAGCTGTCGCCATGAGCATCGCAATGGTGTAAATGGTTTTGTTAATCATATTTGTGATGTTTATTGTCCTTGTAAACAATCTTTTTTTGGATTTGCAAAGGTATAAAGAACGTGTTGTGTGCACAATACCTAAAAATGATGAAAAAAGATTACTAACGGGGTGGGCTACTGGTTTTTGCAGGCTTTTTATACTGTCTGTCTGGCCAAATCGGCAGTATTGCCGGTGTTATTTATGAATGTTTATGAAATGAGCAAAGCCCTTTTCCGGGTTTGGAAAAGGGCTTTGCCTGTGTGGGTTGCCGTTGGTCAGAACAGCACTTTCTTGCCTTTGCTCACATAAATGCCTCTGAAAGGCCTTTTCATGGGCATTCCGGCAAGGTTGTAGATTTTGTTGCTTAGCTGGCAACAATGCATTTTCGTTGTGCCGGAAGCTTGTATCCCGGTGGTTGTGTAGCTGTTCAGACTGAACGGCTTGGGCNNNNCTCAGCGCATGTGTTACCGAAGCCGTCGGTGACTGTAATGTCTATGGTAGATGTGGCATCCGATGCTTTTATCTTGAATAGATTGGTGGTTTTCTTTGTCTCAAATTTAGGCTTGATGCCTGCCCTTACGCATGGCACCTCATAGGCTAAGATGTGCAAAGGGTCGTAGCCGCTCACCCTTTCTATGGTCAGTGCCTTGCCATTTTCTTCTGCCTTGATGGTATATGAGGGGTCATAGTTCCACACAAGCAATAAGATTTCGTTGTCAGTATTTCGTTCATCGTAACCGTGCGCATACTTCTTGAGTTCTGAAGCCTTGCCGGGTGCGCAGCTGTCAGCATTAAGATAGGTGGTGTTGAGGTCGTAGCTGCGAAACAATGTGTTGTCATTCAGCCCCGCTGCCCTGTACTTCCAGCTCAGTTTCTTGCTGTCGTTGGTGTATACGCCATAGCCTGCCGGCGTGCCGTCGTAGCCTAAGTTGATGCCCGAATAGAGGTTGGTGTACCATTTTGTGCCGCATATAGCAGCTGTGTTGTGCTCAAAAAGGTTGTCTTGACGCACATTGTAGTTGCTGTGTTTGTGGCCGCTGAGGATATGAACATTCTCATAAGGCGCCAGCAAGCTGATGAGCTTGTTGCCTCCGTTAAGGAATGTTTCCTGCCGGTTTAGCTTGGGCACGTCGTAGAGTGGGGCGTGCATAATGATGAAGAGCGGCTTGCTCTTGTCGCTGATGTAGGCAAGGTCCTTCTGCAGCCAGGCATATTCTTCGTCTGTAATGCTGAAGGTCTCGTTGCCGTCGTCCTCTACAATGTCGTCGAGCACCACGATATGGCTGTCGCCTATGTTCAGAGAATAGTAGACAGGCCCGCATGTTTGTATCCATGGCTGCTCGGCCCCGAGGTCTGAAGAGCTCTTGGTGTCGTTGTCATTGTTGCCCATGCAGTGAAAGAAGGGCATGTCAACGGCCTGCTCGGCCTGGCATACCTGCGGCAGTTTGAAGCCTGTCTCGCTCCAGTATTTGTCCCATCCCTCATCTCCGAGGCTAAAGGCGTAGACGCTGTAGCCTTGTTGCCTGAGTGTTGAGGCTGTGGTGTTGATGTCTGTGGCTATGGCTCTGAAGAGGATAGTGTCGTTGTTCATGCCCGCCAGGTGCAGGTCGGCCATGGTCAGAAAGGCATAGCGAGTGTTGTCTTCGGCGGTCAGCTCAAAGTTGGCCTCGTCGGTCTTGCCCTCCTTGGTGCCCGATAACCGCTTGTAGAAGAGAGGCGTGTTGCCCGACATAGGGGGCATATAGCCTGACGGAAGTGACACAAACACGTAGCCGTACTTCTTTTCCGACTGTAGATAGTATATGCCTTGCTCGTTGGTTGTGGTGGTCTCGATGCCGTCAGACACCACTACGTCCTTCAGTCCTTGTCCGTTGCAGGTCACCCTTCCCTTGACGTTCATGCCCGTTTTGTCGGGTATGTCAGAGGCGTATAGGCCCACATGGCCCACCTGCACGAGCAGACAGGCCAGCAGCCACAGGTGTTTTGGCAGATGAAAGCCCATAGCTTATCTCACTATTTTCTTGCCGTTCATGATGTATATGCCGTGAGCCGTGCTGTTGGCAGGCATTTCGCGACCGTCGAGGCTGTATAGCTTGCCGTCTGTCCGGGGCAGGCTCTTCAGCTCGCCGATGCCGTTTGCCGTAGCCTTGGCCACCTTTATTTCATCTAAGAAGGCCCGTTGCTTGTTGTCTTTTGTAGATACGGTGGAGAAGGTAAGGCGCAAGGGGGCAGCCGCTTTGCTGATGCCCACGGAGTAAGTCTGGTTGTCCAGCACCGTTGTACCCTTCACCGAGGCGGGCAGGACAATGGCTATCTGGTTGGCCGTCTCGCCATTGTAGGTGAGCATCGTGGCGCTGTCTTCAGCCTTTATGTATAAGGTGGTGTTGTCGGTAGAATAGCCTGCGGCGTTAAAGGTGAGTACTCCGTCGGCTCCGTCTAGGCTGATGGCGGGCGTGGTGAGGCTTCCGCTGTTCTTCTTAGACGATATGCGTATGCACTGCTTGGCCTGAGCCAGGGCCACAAAGTCGCCCCATCCCGTCTTGTTGTCGAGCAGGGTGGCATCTGTCAGGTCGGCTTCGCAGATGGCAGCATCGGGTGCATCTTCGTTGTCAAAGTATCCGTCGTTGCCTCCTTCTGTTGCTGTCAGACCGTTGAACGACTCATAAAATACTTGCTGAGCCTGTGTGTTGAGGGCTGAGAAAGCCAACATACCTGCCAGCAGGCATACTCCTTTGCATGTAAAAATTTTCATAATCTTGTTGGATTGAATGTGTTGGGTTTTATTTTGTCTCTATTTTTATCTCGTCAATAAAGGCACGTTGCTTGTCGGTAGTACTCGAAATGGTGGAGAACGTGATGCGGCACGACGCGCCAGCATGGCTCAGTTGCATGCTGTAAGTTTGGTTGGCCAGCACGGTCTTGCCTTGCTCAGAGGCCGGAAGGTGCACACTTATCTTAGAGGCTGTGGTGCCGTTGTAGGTGAGCTGTGCCCCGTCGCTGGCCTCTACATATAAGGTCACGTTGTCATCAAGCTGTGCTGCCGCGTTGAAGGTTAGTGTAGCCTGCTTGCCGTTGAGCGTGATGGCGGGCGTGGTGATGCTTCCGTTGTTCTTCTTGGTAGCCAGACGCACGCACTGGTTGCACACTGCCACCTTGACAAAGTCGCCCCATCCCGTCTTGTTGTCAAGGTTTGAGGCGTCGAGCAGGTCTTCCTGGGCTATCTCAACGCCCGCTCCGGCATCGTTGTCATAATAGCCGTCGTTGCCGCCAAGCCCTTTCAGCTGGTTGAATGACTCGTAAAACAGTGTGGCAGGTGTGTCGGGCGTCACGTTTGTCGTGTCTTTTTCACTGTTGCTTATCGTGCTCCAGTCGGGTTCGTCATCGGTCTTACAACTTGCCAATGAGGCTGCTATGCAAGCCAGAGTCACTGTGATGATTATGGTTCTTCTTGTGAATGGGTTACGTATTCGCATGGATGGATGAAATGAAATAGGGGTTATACATGATGGTGATGAACACTTTCGTTGTGTTGTTAGAATGAGATGAGGGTGCGCAACTGGAAGATGCTGAAGTCGATGCCGTCAGGCCGGGCCTCCTTGAGTGATTTTCCGCCTAGCGTGATCTGTCCCTTCGAGTCGGCATACTTGTCGTTGTTGATGAACACATAGTTCATTCCGATGACGATGTTGCTCTTGGGATACCAGTTCAGAGCGGCCGAATAGGCGTAAGCTTCGCCGCCCGTTACGTAGGCGCGGCAGTCATGCCAGTCGTTCATATTGATGTGGCTGACGCGTGCCGACAGCTCCAGGTTGCCCCATTTGCGGTTTACCTTCATCGGGCCGAACTCGGCATCGCTGGGCGAATATATCTTGTTCTGACCCAGAATCATATAAGATGCCTGGGCATACCAGCCGTCGAGCTGCGCGTTTTTCAGATCTATCTTCTGCCCACCGTCATATCCATAGCGTGAGACAGTATTGAAGATATACTCTCCGTGAGCCAAGAACTTACGGTATCTGAAGCCCAGCTCCCAGCCCAACGTCCAGTAGTTGTTCACGTTGTCTATCTCTGCCTGCACAAAGCGGCGGTGATCTACGCGGCTTTCCGGCGTGGTGCGGAAGAGCACGGTGCGGTCTTCTGTTCCTTCATACGATGGCACCTGATAGTTGGCATAGCCTCCTATGTGCACCGTCATGTCGTTGTTGTTGATCGGACTGATGGCGGCACGGCCCGCAAAGGCATATCCGTCGTTGCCGCGGTTGCGCTCTTTCTGTATCACATCAACACTGCGGCCAAATACTCCGGCCGATGCAAACCAACCTTTGCCCCATCCTGTGCCGGCGATACCCAGCCTTCTGCCGTCGGCAAACGCCTCTACGGGCATCGGCCTTTCGGCTGCGCTGATGTATTTTGAGCTGGTAAGGCGCTCCATACTCATGGGAACCTTGAAGTTACCTAGCTTGATGTTCCAGTTGTCATTAAACTTATAGCCCATGTATATATCCTTGAGCTCCACCTCGTTGAAGGCAAAGTCAAGGTCTAACTCGGCAAACCACTTGTCATAAAGCGTAGCCTTGATGCCCAGCCGGGCACGCCGCACGATGGTGCCGTTGCTGAAACGGAACTTAGTGTCGTCGTTTTCCAAATCCTTGTTGGTCTTAGATGTCAGGTTGTCTACATCCTTTGTAGGCGAATAGACGGCCGACTCGAGGTTGACACGATTGTCAAACCACAGGTGAAATTTCTTGTTCCTGGTGGCAAAATGCAGCTTTCCTTCCTTGAAGTACGCCTTTACATTGTTGTCCTCGTCGGCCCTTTCCACTGTCTGAAAGTCTTGTCGGGTCTCATCGCTAGTAGCTGAAGTTTGTGCGTTCGTTGGCAAAAAGCATGTTAAGAAAGCACAGAAGATAAGGTGATGTTTCATGTTTTAATTGCAATAATATTCGTTTGCAAAATTAATTAGCATTTGTTTCAATCTGATTAAAATATAAATACATGTGTATGAAAGATGCTGTCTCGCTGCTCAATATATGCTCTTGCCCGAATCCTAAACCTACTGGTCAGGCCAAAGCTTATGCCCGGCCCGCATCAAAAAACAGTCTCAGTTGCCGGAAGGGGTGTTAACGCTTGTTGAAAAGATGATATATCGTGCACGATATATGTTAAAGAAGAACAAAATAGTATGTATATCGTGCGCGATATAAAGCAAAACTACTATCTTTGCACCTGTCTACAAGAATAGAAGAAGATGATAATCAAAGGAGAGAAGATTAGGTTAGGCGACCAGATGTGCTTCAGATTTTATACGCTCAGCAGGTTGGTGATACAGACTTATGAGCCATACTTCAAGAAGATAGGCATTACCTACACGCAATATCTGGTGCTCATCGTGCTCTGGGAGCAAGACGAGCGGCCCATCAACGATATTTGTTCTAAGCTCTTCTTGGGCGTCAACACTGTCTCGCCTCTCATCAAGCGCATGGAGAGCGCGGGCCTCGTGGGTCGTCACGGCAGCGAGACCGATAAGCGCAAGCAGATAGTCTTCTTGACGGAAAAGGGCAGACAGCTGGAGAAGACCANNACCATCGCCGAGGCCAGAATGCAGATGCTAAACAGCCTTGAGGGCAGCGACGTTCTGGGCGAGCGCTTGCAGCAGATTAAGCCTACGCTGGATGAGTTTATAAGCTATTTTTCGAATTACGAACAACATAAGATAAAGTGATATGGAACAGAAAGATGTTATTGTGGGTGTGACCAAGGGCACGCCTCTTGAGAAGCAAGTGGGCATCATAGCCGATGCCGAGGTGAGAGGAACCAAGCAATATTA
>DLDC01000235.1:0-219 GCA_002480935.1 Prevotella sp. UBA7782
TCAGAATAAAGAAACATCTCATCTTTTCTTGGTATTATGGCTAAATAAAGGTCATAATACAACATGGTTGCAATGAATATTTTGTAACTTTGCACCACAAGAAAAATTTATAGGATGAGATTATCAGAACTTAAAACCGGAGAAAGTGGTGTCATCGTCCGTGTTTCCGGCCATGGAGGATTTAGGAAACGCATCATTGAAATGGGCTTCATCAGAGGT
>DLDC01000235.1:274-2056 GCA_002480935.1 Prevotella sp. UBA7782
ATGGGCTACGAGGTGAGCCTGCGCCACAGCGAGGCCGACCAGATAGAGGTTATCTCGCTGGAAGAGGCCAAAAGGCTGGAGCGTAAATTAGACGCTGAGGAAGTACCAGCTATTGAAGTTAACGGCCCAGACCCAGACGACAAGCCTCTTACTGCCGACGAGTTGGAAGACGCCGCGATGCAGAAAAGACGGCATATAAGCGTCGCTCTGGTGGGAAACCCTAACTGCGGAAAGACTTCTTTGTTTAATTACGCGTCAGGAGCACATGAGCGGGTGGGCAACTACTCGGGTGTGACGGTAGACGCAAAGGTGGGTCACGCCGAGTTTGAGGGCTATCAGTTCGACTTGGTGGACCTTCCCGGAACGTATTCGCTTTCGGCTTACTCGCCCGAAGAACTCTATGTGCGCAAGCAACTGGTGGAGAAAACGCCCGATATCGTCATCAACGTCATTGACGCAAGCAACCTTGAACGCAACTTATACCTCACCACGCAACTCATCGACATGCACGTGAGAATGGTGGTGGCGCTGAACATGTTCGACGAAACAGAGCAACGAGGCGACAAAGTAGACTACGACAAGCTGTCAGAACTCTTCGGCGTGCCCATGATACCCACAGTCTTCAAGACAGGAAGAGGCGTTGAGGAACTCTTCCACACCGTTATTCAGGTTTATGAAGGAGCTGAGGGGCAGAGCTCTCACTTCAGACACATCCACATTAACCATGGTCATGAAATAGAAAAAGGTATTTCTGACATGCAGGAGCATTTGAAGAAGCGGCCAGAAATACGTTCACGCTACTCAACTCGCTACCTTTCCATCAAATTACTGGAGCATGACAAGGATATAGAAAGGTATATATCTACCCTGCCCGATGCCAAAGAGATACTCGAACATCGCGACCATGCAGCAGCACGTGTAAAGGAAGAGACGGGTGAAGACAGTGAGACAGCCATCATGGATGCCAAATACGGCTTCATACATGGTGCTTTGAAAGAGGCTGGATATGCTACAGGACATCAAAAAGACACCTACCAGATCACCCACTTCATGGATCATATCCTCACAAATAAGTATTGGGGGTTTCCCATCTTCTTGCTCATTCTGCTTGTGATGTTCTCTTCTACCTTCGTATTGGGTGCCTATCCGCAAGACTGGATAGATGCTGCAGTGGCTTGGCTGGGCGATATGATAGGCCGGCAAATGCCCGAAGGCCCCATAAAAGCCATGCTCATCAATGGCGTTATAGGCGGTGTGGGCTCTGTTATCGTCTTCTTGCCACAGATACTCATCTTATATTTCTTCATATCTTTCATGGAAGACAGTGGTTATATGGCGCGCGCGGCTTTCATCATGGACAAGCTGATGCATAAGATGGGGCTACATGGCAAGTCGTTCATACCTCTTATCATGGGTTTTGGATGCAATGTGCCGGCTGTAATGGCCACCAGAACGATAGAGAGCAGGCGCTCACGACTCGTCACAATGCTCATTCTGCCGCTGATGAGCTGCGAAGCACGCATTCCTATCTATATTATGATCATCGGAACGTTCTTTGCCGTTAAGTATCAAAGCCTTGTTATGCTCAGCCTTTACCTCATCGGCATCATCATGGCCATCATAATGAGCAAGATTTTTACACTCTTCATCATCAAAGGTGAGGACACTCCCTTCGTCATGGAGCTGCCCCCATATCGTTTCCCCACCGGAAAGGCTCTTCTGAGACATACTTGGGAGAAAGGAAAGCAATATCTCAAGAAGATGGGAGGCATCATCCTCGTT
>DLDC01000235.1:2063-10672 GCA_002480935.1 Prevotella sp. UBA7782
TGCCAGCATCATTGTCTGGGCACTGGGCTATTTTCCTAATGGTGACAAGGTTGACGTGGCACGAGTACACGTAGATAAGATTGCCAAACAATACGGCGAACAAAGCCAGCAAGCGGCAGAGGCACATAAGGTATACATGCAGGTTTATCATACACAACAAGAAAACAGCTTCATCGGTCAGATAGGTAAAACTGTGGAACCTGTATTCAAGCCACAGGGATTTAACTGGAAGTTGGATGTGGGTCTTATAGCCGGTGTCGGAGCCAAGGAAATCGTGGCATCAACCATGGGTGTATTATACACCAACAATGACAGCTACAGTGATGACACGGGCTATAACGACGAGAACGGGAAATATGAGATGCTTCGATACAAGATGCAATCAGACATTGCAAAGCAACATAACCTCACATTCGAAGAGGCAGGTCCTATATCGGTGCTCACTGCTTATTGCTTCCTGCTGTTTGTCTTGCTCTACTTCCCTTGCATAGCCACCATTGCCGCCATTAAAGGTGAGACGGGCAGCTGGAAATGGGCAGCCTTCACGGCCTGCTACACCACATGTCTTGCGTGGTTGGTGAGCATGATGGTGTTCCAGATTGGCAAGTTGTTCATCTAACGATACAACAACATCCCTACTTATAATAGAAATAATTAAGGAAATTACACTTTCTTCTTGAGAGTGTAATTTCTTTTTTTCGGATGATAAGGCATAGGCTTAGGAGCCTTGCCACCATAATAGTAATACCAATAAGAATGTGGCATAGACGACGGATGTGCCGCATATTTGCGGAAAGCACCATCCAAATAAGCGTATTTACTCTTGATGGGCTGCCCTTGAAAAAGGGTGTTGTAAAGGAACAAAGCCTCAGCATAATGACGCGGCAACGGCTTGCTTAAATCGCTAACCTGGGCTAGATGATGCGCAAAGTGAACCAGGTCGCGCTTAAAAAGATAGCGGCACAAGCGATAGTCTTTAGAATACTTTGTGGTATTCACAATGATGCTGTCGGGCAATATCATCGCCCGCACGTTGCTGCCATTGGGCAGCATGGCATCAGCACCACCCTCAAGAGGATAAGAAAAGAGTCTGTCACCCAACGCATGTTCCCTTGCCAGTGCATAAATACGTAGCATTGTCATGCACGAATCATCCTTCAGCTTACCGTAACTGCCCACTCTAAGAGCCCCCTCATAGTCTCTTGCTATGATGAGCTGTTCCATACGCATGCGTTGATGAAACGTCTCGTCGCCCTGACTGCATGACAACGTCAGAATCATACCCACGAAAAGCGTTGAGAGGTTAATCCAAAATATGCTTGTAAACGGATGCACAGAGGGCACGTCACGCTCTATTTCTTGATACTGCCTGCCTATATAGATCAAGGCGGCAATGACAACGACGAGCAACGGAAGCCCCCATAGCCACGGTCCAAGTGTAAATCCGTCATCAAGATGCCTGCTCACGCTGGTAATAAAGGTGAGTACCACGAACGAAGGCAGATAAGTTACGGCATGAAACCGATTTTGCAACTTGGTCAAACCATACATACCGACCTGCAAAAGCATCAGGACCAGTGTGATAAGCACAGCCCCCACCCACTTGTTATAGTGTGTCATGCCTCCTGAGAGGATATGTTGCCCCACAGTGAGTATGTCTGCCTGGTAGAAGAACAAATAGCAGAATGTGAACAATACGAAAAGAACAGCACACGCCATTCGCATGACGGTGCTGTTTTTAAATTGGTTCATTGATATGTTTCCTTTCTAGTCATTTGTCAAATTATCCTGTCGGACGACCAAGCCGTGAGCCTTATGCCTGCCCGAGCCATTCATGCCGCCTGCTGTTTATGCCGTTGTTATCTACTTGTTTCTGCGTAACACCACAGCCGAACGGGCGGGTATGTAGAGCATGAGCCACTCCTTGCCATCTTGGGCATATACGGGATCGAAGTTGGTGAAGTGGGTAACCGAGTCGTCAGCAAGGCCGTTGCCGCCAAACTCCTTGGCATCCGTATTCAACTCAACGGTATATGCGCCCTTAGGAACGAGGAAGCCATAGTCTACGAAAGAGCGGGTTGGCGAGAAATTGAACACAAAGATAAGGTCACCACGCATATAAGCCAGCACCTGGTCGCCATCATTGTGCCACACTTCTTGCACGGGCGTGAGATTAAATCCGGGTTCTTGCTTCACCACCTCAAGCATCTTACGGTCGAAGTCGCCCAGATAATGGTAACACAAGTCGTGGTTGTCAACCAAATTCCATTGCCGGCGTGCATACTTATAGCTCCAGCCATTGCCTTCACGTGGGAAGTCTATCCACTCAGGATGGCCGAACTCGTTGCCCATGAAGTTGAGATAGCCACCATTAATAGCTCCGAGCGTCACCAGCCTTATCATCTTGTGCAAGGCAATGCCACGATGCACATTATCGTTCTCGTCACCCTTGCGGAAGTGCCAGTACATATCAGCGTCTATCAGCCTGAAGATGATGGTCTTATCACCCACAAGAGCCTGGTCGTGACTTTCGCAATAAGAGATGGTCTTCTCATCGTTGCGACGGTTTTTCACCTCCCAGAATATGCTACTGGGCTTCCATTTCTCGTCAGGAAGTTCCTTGATGGTCTTTATCCAAAAGTCGGGTATGTTCATGGCCATGCGATAGTCGAAGCCAAAACCGCCGTCTTCTATCTTCGCTGCCAGTCCCGGCATACCGCTCACTTCCTCTGCTATGGTCACAGCAGATGGCTTTACCTCATGTATAAGTTTGTTGGCCAACGTGAGATAACAAATGGCATTGTCGTCCTCATGGCCGTTGAAGTAATCAGCATAGTTGGTAAAAGCCTCGCCGAGTCCATGACTATAATACAGCATAGAGGTCACACCGTCGAACCGGAATCCGTCGAAGTGATACTGTTGGAGCCAATATTTGCAGTTGGATAGCAAGAAGTGTATCACATCATCCTTGCCATAGTCGAAGCAGAGCGAGTCCCAAGCGGGGTGCTCATGCCTATCGCCGGGATAGAAATACTGGTTAGGGTCGCCGGCAAGATTGCCCAGACCTTCCACCTCGTTCTTTACCGCATGTGAATGTACGATGTCCATTATCACGGCAATGCCGTTTTTGTGTGCCTCGTCTATCAGTCTTTTAAGCTGTTCGGGCGTGCCGAACCGACTTGAGGGCGCAAAGAAGCTACTCACATGATAGCCAAAGGAGCCGTAATAAGGATGTTCCTGAATGGCCATAATCTGTATGCAGTTATAGCCGTCGGCAATGATGCGTGGCAACACATTGTGCCTGAACTCATCATAGGTGCCCACCTTCTCGGCATCTTCAGCCATTCCGATGTGGCACTCGTATATCAACAAGGGGTCTTTCTTCATTTCAAAGCCCTCGTCATGCCATTTATAAGGTTTGGCAGGGCTCCATACCTGAGCCGAGAATATCTTCGTGGCATCGTCTTGCACCACTCGTTGTGCCCAGGCTGGTATGCGTTCGCCCTGTCCACCGTTCCAATAAACGTGCATCTTATACAATTCGCCGTGCTTCATAGCCTTAGCCGGCAACTTCAATTCCCAGTTTCCGGTGCCTTTGATACGCTTGCACCGGTAGTTTTCATCCTCTTTCCATCCGTTAAAATCGCCCACAAGATAGATGTCAGTGGCATTTGGAGCCCACTCTCTGAACACCCATCCGCGGGGTATGCGGTGCAGTCCATAGTAGTCATACCCGCTGGCAAAGTCGGCCAGCGTGATTTTTCCCTGCTGGGTGAGCTGTCCCAACTTCCATAGCGCATGGTCATGGCGCCCTCTGATAGCCTCGTTAAAAGGCTCCAGATAGCTGTCATGCTTCACCAGCCCCATGAGTTCAAGCTTCGGCTGCTCATCCTTTCGGGTGTCAGTTTCAGTATTTCCGTCAATCATAGTTATTGATTTTTAATTTTGAATATAGCTTTGTGTATAGTACCCTGTCCTATGCAAGGCTGATGGCCGTCTTGAGGGAAGAAGATGGCAAACTCACCCGGCTTGCAGGTCACATAACTTCCGCCTTGCAGTCCGGGATATTTCGTTACGTCCTTCTCTTCGTTGTAAGGCTCTTGAGGCATGTCCTTCAAAGGCATATAGCCATAGGTTTCAGGAGCTGAGAGAGGTATCTGGATGTCCAGCATGCGCTTATGTGTCTCGTAAGTGGCCTCTTGGCGTGTTTTTCCATTGGCATCCTGCACGTTGACAAACAAATCCTTGTCTTTGATGAAATGCTTGCCGTTCTCCAGTTTGTTTAAGTCATTCTCTTGAATGAACTTCACTACATCGGCAAATAAAGGATTTACCGCTACATACTTCTTTAAATTATCAAGTGTATCTACTATCATAATGCTTTGTAGGTATTAAAGTGTTGGTTTATTATTTATCTCTAATTGGTTGTCAGTTTTCATGTCTACGACCATTGTCATAATATCCTCTGGCCGTTATATTACCGTTGCGGTCGCGCTCAACAAACTTTCCGTCTCGCACGTCGTCTCGATAAACGCCCTCAAAGCGCTTGCCGTCGGGGGTCATCTCTATGGCATCGCCGTTGCGTTTTCCATTGTTATAAGAGCCTCTAAACTTACTTCCGTCGGCATAATGTATGATTACCAAGCCATTCACTACGCCACGTCTGAACTGCCCTTCAAAGATGTCGCCATCTTTCTTGGTCAGTTTGCCCTGGCCCTCTTGCTTGTCCTTCTCCCACGTGCCGCTATATATATCACCATTGCTCCACACCATGGTGCCATAACCACTGCGTTCGCCGTCGAGGAAGTGGCCCTGATAGTGCGAGCCATCGTGATATCTGAAGATGCCCTGTCCCGTTTTCTTGCCATCGAGATAGTCACCCTCGTACACGTCGCCATTGGCAAAGGTATATTTTCCGCGGCCGTTGGGCAAGTCCTGATGCCAGTCACCCGTATACTCATCGCCGTTTGAGTAGATGTAAGTGCCCTTACCCTCGCGCTGGTTGTCCTTCCACATGCCGGAATATGACGAACCGTCACCCCACACAAAGTGACCCTGACCATTCTTCTTGTCATCTTGCCAGAAGCCGTCATAGTAGGCTCCTCCGGCAAAGGTATATCTTCCGTCACCACTTCGCTTGTCGGCTTCCCAGTTGCCGTCATATTTGTCACCATTATAATAATACATCACGCCATGCCCCTGCTGATGGTTTTTAAACCACAGCCCCACATACTTGTTGCCATTCGAGTAAGTGTAGGTGCCCTGACCATGCTGCATGTCCTGAAACCACTGTCCATTATAGTTTTCACCGTCGGGAAAGGTGTAGATGCCATGGCCCTGACGCTTTCCGTTAACATAATCGCCCTCATAGCGCTGTCCGTCGCTCCACACCGTGACACCCTTACCGTTGGGCTTCGAGCCGGTGAGTTCGCCCGTATACTTGCCGCCGTCGTTCACCGTAGCAGTGCCTAAATGCACCTTCTGCGCCGACAATGCCACAGGTATAAGCATAAGCATGAATGCCAGATATTTAGAACTCAATCTTACCATAACCATATTTTACATCGTCAAAATTAATAAAAACATACGACACTGACAAACTGTTTAGGATATTTTAATTATCTTTGCAACATGAAATTTATAGCAATCATCCCAGCCCGCTACGCATCAACGCGCTTTCCGGGAAAACCTTTGGCCATGCTGGGCGGCAAAACCGTCATACAGCGAGTAGTTGAACAAGCCTCAAAAGTTCTTACAGATGTGTATGTTGCCACCGACGACCAGCGCATCATGCAGGCCGTTGAGGCATTCGGAGGACACGCCGTGATGACGCGGGCCGACCATCAGAGCGGCACCGACCGCATTGAGGAGGCTCTTGAAAAGATAGGTGGAGACTTTGATGTGGTTATCAACATCCAGGGCGATGAGCCCTTTGTACACCCCAGTCAGCTACGAACGCTCATGCATTGCTTTGACGACAGCAAGACGCAAATAGCCACACTAGGAAAACGTTTTACAACTATGGACGCCGTAGAAAATCCCAACTCGCCCAAGATAGTAACCACGCTCGACGGCTACGCGCTCTACTTCTCACGCTCAGTCATACCCTTTGTGAGAGGCAAGGAAAGCAAAGAATGGTTGCAGCATTATCCTTTCCTTAAACATCTTGGTCTATATGCTTATCGCACAGAGGTTTTAAGAGCCATCACCAAGATGCCCCGCAGCCCGCTTGAGATAGCCGAAAGCTTGGAGCAATTGCGCTGGCTGCAAAACGGTTATAAGATAAAAGTAGGGCTGACACAGGCTGAGACCGTGGGCATCGACACTCCGGCAGACTTACAAAGGGCTGAAATATTTTTAAAAAGCATGACTCCTGAGGAGATGGAATAGTCGCTTTGTCTGGCCGGCAACGGCAACTGAAACAGGCGTTCGTCTTATTGCCTCTTCATAATAAGCCCCTTTTCGTCATGCAATAACGGCCTTTTTGCAAGCCAATAATGCCCTTTTCGCTTTGCAAAAAGGCCTGTTTTGCCAAAAGCTTACATAAAGCACTAATTATAAGACCTTTATGCGCTGGCTTTCACTGGCCTTCCATCTCTTCTGTCAGATACTTTGGGTGAGATGTGGGTGGGATGTGGGTGAGATACTCTCTCGCTCATCCGACAACATAACTAACTGATCCATAGCTACATACCAGATGGGTGGGATGGGTGGAATAGGAATTGATGCATTTTTCACTGAAGTAGAAGAATGACCCCAAAAATGGTATTGCTAGAAAGATTTCTTAATCCTTCGTGACACAGCTGAACCTTACCCTTCCATTCAATGTTCAATAAAACAACAGAGAAGAGCATAACAGTGATAACCTTCTGTTACTGAGGCTTATACGGAAGGAGCTTGAACGGAGAGCGTCATGACCCTCACTGTGTCATGACCTATCTTATATCGATCGTCAGTGCGCTGTCCTATCAGCCATAGAATGTTGTTATGCGCGTCTGTCACAACCAGTTGTCGAGACTTATCTATCACGCTCAGCTTTCTGTCGGTCAAGAAGTCGCTCACCAACTTAGAGCCTTTCATGCCGAAGGGCACAAAGCGGTCGCCCTGAGTTACATGCCTGAGAGTGAGGGGAAAAGCAATTTTGTCTGCATCCAGTGTGGCACGAAGAGCATCTTTGCTGGGCCGGAATGATTCTGAACGATTATCTATGGTTATCTTCAGTCGCTGTTTCTCGTTCCATACGTATGTTCCGGGCTCCGGCAATCGCATGGCTTTATGAGATTGTTTTTCTATGGGTGCCACCTGCAAGCCTCTGCGTGAAAAAGCCAGCCAATGAGTAGCCGAGCGATATTCCTTGCCAGCGCCGGCATGTAAGTTGGCAGCTATAGCTTCTACCTGAGCCGGCGTGAAGCCATAAGGCATAAGCAGATGATATAACAGATATTCAGGCGACGGCTCACGCATAAGATTGTCTATGCTGATGGTGAGTATACCTGACGGCGAGTAGGAGCCAACTCTCTTATCAGCCTCATCAAGAGCCTTCTCTATGATTTTAGTTGCCTCTTGCAAATGATTGATGGTAGCCAGGATATTGTCAGAAGCATTGCCATTGATTTGCTTCATGAGAGGCAACAGATGCAAGCGTATCTTGTTGCGTGTCACGTCATCGTGCAAGTTGGTGCTGTCGGTTACGTAAGGCTGGCCCACGCGGTGTAACCAGTTTTCTATCTCTTTTCTGTGCACGCACAAGAGTGGACGGATGATATAGCCGTTGCGTGGTTTGATGCCGGTGAGCCCCAACAGGCCTGTTCCCCGCATCATATTCATCAGTACTGTTTCTACAGAGTCGTCGGCATGATGTGCCACACAAATGGCTTCGGCCTCTATATCACGGCGCAGTTGCTCGAAATAGTTGTATCGAAGATTGCGTGCGGCAAGCTCTATGCTTTGGTGATGAAGGGCGGCATAGCCTTGGGTATCGAAGTGTACGACATGAAAAGGCACATGCATATTGGCGCACAGGTCACGGCAAAAGCGCTCGTCTCTGTCGCTCTCTGTCCCTCTGAGCCTGAAGTTACAATGCACCGCCTCAATGGCATAGCCCAATTTATGTAGCACAAGGAGCAGAGTGACACTGTCGGCTCCGCCCGAGAGAGCCACAAGATAGTGCTTATCGGATTGTAAGAGATGATTAACAGAGATGTAACTGGCTATCTTCTTTAAAAAGGCGTCTTCCATATTGTGATGATATTAATGACCCGAGAACCTTTAAAAAACGCGCTTCGCCTGAGTAAACAGACAAGCGCGCCCTAAGAAATTAATGATAAAACCTATTCAACGTACAGAACCAATCCCTTCAGATATTCTCCCTCAGGATGATAGATGTTGATGGGATGGTCGGCGGGCTGATGCAGCTGATGCAAGATGCGCACCTTGCGCCCGGTTTGGGCAGCAGCGGTGAAGACGGCCTGACGGAACTGATCCTTGGTCACTACTTGCGAACAGCTGAAGGTAAAGAGTATACCCCCTCGCTTGATGCGCTGCAAGCCTTTCACATTGAGGCGTGTATAACCTTTCAGCGCATTGTGTAATGCAGCACGATGTTTGGC
>DLDC01000235.1:10687-20410 GCA_002480935.1 Prevotella sp. UBA7782
GGAGGATCGAGCACGATGAGATCATACTTATCATCGTTGGCTTCAAGATATTTAAAGGCATCGTCACAATAAGCCTTATGCCGGTTGTCGCCGGGGAAGTTGAGTTCTACATTGGCATTGGTAAGCTCTATGGCCTTAGCGCTTGAGTCTACCGAATGCACCAAGGCCGCCCCACCCCGCATGGCATATACAGAGAATCCTCCGGTATAGCAGAACATGTTGAGCACTGAACGTCCCTTAGCATAATGTTCCAGCAAGCTGCGGTTTTCTCTTTGGTCTACGAAGAACCCCGTTTTCTGTCCTCTCAGCCAGTCAACATGAAACTTCAAGCCGTTCTCCACGGCCACATTGTCGGTTGCCTCGCCGTAGATGAAGCCATTCTCCTGCCCCAGCTCGGCCTTGTAGGGCAGGGTTGTCTCGCTCTTATAATAAATATTGTGTATTCTGTCGCCCATCACGCTCAGCAAAGCCTTTGCTATTTGCTGCCGGCACAAGTGCATACCCACGCTATGAGCCTGCATAACAGCCGTGGGACCATAGCAATCTATGACCAGTCCGGGCAGGTTGTCGCCCTCACCATGCACCAGTCTGAAAGTGTTGTTATGGGGATTGTCGGCTATGCCTATGCTTTGACGCATCGTGAGAGCCGAAGTGAGGCGCTCACGCCAAAAAGCATCATCAATAACGATATCCTTAAACGAGAGCACCCTCACGGCAATAGAGCCTATCTGCCAATGCCCCACAGCAATGAAGTCGCCGGAGCGGGTGATGACACGCACCGTCTCACCTTCGGTAATACCGTCATCGATATGACTGATTGCTCCGGAGAATATCCAAGGATGAAATCTGAGGAGCGACTCTTCTTTTCCTTTCTTTAAATATACTTGCTTATACATACTTCATTCATTTACTTGTAACTGAGGTTCGGGCACCACCTCCAGCTGATAATCTCCGGTGAGTCTGAGCCTCTTGAGCTCGTTGTAAAGCATCACGCATGCCCAGGCATCTGTGGCAGCATACAGCTTTTGCTTCTCCGTGAGCGTCTGAGCCTCCCAATTAGACAACTGTTCACGCTTGGATATGCGCTTGCCAAAGATATTGGCATAAAGTTTTTGCAAGCTCAAGTCTTGTATTCCGAAAGAACCCACAATGTCTTGCAGATCGATGAAATAGCCAGGGGCGAACTCTGTGCGGCGGTGAAGCATCATCATGTCATCATGCAACGACAGACCCACCTTGGGCACGGTGCGGTCAGTAAGTAACCGTAACACTGGCTCTGACATGCCTATGATATTCAGACGAAAGAGAAAACAAGTGTCCTCGTCGCTCACCTGCAGCAGAGCCACACGGTGCTGCTCGCCCTTGTGAAAGGTTGGGCGTGTCTCTGTATCCACGCCCAATAGGGGGCGTGAGAGTAGATAATCTACGGCTTTGCGTGCATCCTGAACATTGCTCACCACAAAGATGCGGCCTTGAAAGACCACGCGTGGCAGAGAGGGTATACGTTTCTTGTCGAATTTGCTATATAATATTTTTTCCATATTCGGCTTTTTCAGCCTGCAAAATTAGAAAAAAGTTACGAAAAAGTACCATGTTATCCAGTTTTTTACTTACTTTTGCATCANNGCAAGGAAGAAATCTGAACGCAAAGCTAAAACATTCAGCGAGGCGATCGGCATAAACTATATCATCAACGACAAGACAGGATTCTTTTTGGGTCTTATTCTGCTGTTCTTTTCCGTATTCGTCATTCTGGCTCTCATCAGCTATTTCTCTACAGGACAGGCTGATCAGAGCCTTGTGGAGAGCCTCCGGCCGGGCGAGATGGAAAACAGTACCCACGAGTTTCAAAACTCTTGCGGTTCTGTGGGAGCTATCATATCCTATTATCTCATATCACGCTGCTTCGGCATACCGGCTTTCTTCGTTCCCGTCTTTGTCATTCTGTGCGGACTGAAGCTCATGGGGGTGTATAAAAACATCAGCCTCTGGAAGTGGTTCTTCGGTACTATGCTGGTGATGATATGGAGTTCGGTGTTCTTTGCCAAGTTTTTTACCCCCATTATGGGCGATCAGGTGTTCAATCCCGGCGGCGATCACGGCGAGTATGTATGCCAATGGCTTCAAAACGTGATTGGCGAACCAGGGCTTGTAGCTATTCTGTTGGTTGTGGCATTAGGTTTTCTCACCTACCTCACGTCTGAAACCATCACCGTGATACGCAAGATGCTTAATCCGGTAGGCTATATAAGAAATAAGGTGAAATTCACCGTAAAGGACAACTCGGATGAGATAGAGCCCAACGATGAGCCAATTGAAGTGCAGCCTGTAGCGGATGATGAGGATGAAGAAGTGCTAGGCAAGCCCATTGACCTGGGTACAAAGACTGACGACTCAGGCTCTGATGGTGCCAACAAAGCAGACGACGACATGAAGGTAACTGATGATACAAGTACGCCTAAAGACGAAACGGACCTCAATCTGAAGATAGCCAATACGAAGAAAGACGAGGAAGCCAGCGGCGGAGTGGTGGCCCCGACTAACGACATCAGCACCCCGATAAATCCTCGCACGCCTTTTGAGAACTATCACTTCCCTACCCTCAACCTTCTGAAGCATTACGATTCGGAGAAGAGAAGTTACGTTAACAACGAGGAACTGGAGAAGAACAAGAACAATATCATCAAGGCGCTGAGCGAATATGGCGTAGAAATACGCAGCATACAAGCCACTGTGGGCCCCACCATCACGCTATATGAGATTACTCCGGCGGCAGGTATACGTATCTCTAAGATTAAGAACCTGGAGAACGACCTCGCACTGAGGCTCGCAGCCATTGGCGTGCGAATCATAGCACCTATACCCGGCAAGGGCACCATAGGCATTGAGGTGCCTAACGCCCACCCCAACATCGTGTCGATGCTGAGCGTGCTGAACTCGAGAGCTTTCCAAACCACGAAGATGGAACTGCCTATCGCCTTGGGAAAGACCATCACCAACGAGGTGTTTATGGTTGACTTGGCTAAGATTCCACACCTGCTCGTTGCCGGTGCTACGGGTCAAGGAAAGTCTGTGGGACTGAATGCCATCATAACGTCACTGCTATACAAGAAACATCCTAACGAGCTGAAGATTGTTCTGGTAGACCCCAAGAAGGTGGAATTCAGCCCCTATGCCCCCATAGCCAAACATTTCATGGCCGCAACATCCGATAACATGGATGAACCTATCATCACCGATGTGCAGAAAGTGGTGAGAACGCTCAAGGGACTGTGTGTGCTCATGGACCACAGATATGACTTGCTGAAGATGGCCGGCACGAGAAACATCAAGGAGTATAACCATAAGTTCCTGGAAAGAAAGCTGAACCCGAAAGAGGGACATGACTATATGCCCTACATCGTGGTGATAATCGATGAGTTCGGCGACCTCATTATGACAGCCGGCAGAGAGATTGAGCAGCCCATCACGCGTATTGCGCAGCTGGCACGTGCCGTAGGTATACACATGGTTATTGCCACTCAGCGACCTACAACTACCATTATTACTGGTAATATCAAGGCTAACTTCCCGGGCAGAATAGCCTTTAAGGTGGCACAGGGCATAGACTCTAAGATTATCCTAGACCGTCCGGGAGCCGAGCGACTGGTAGGTAGAGGTGACTTACTCTACCTGAATGGCAACATGCCTACTCGTGTGCAGTGTGCTTTTGTTGACACACCAGAGATAGAAAATATCACCGAATACATCTCAAAGCAAATGGGCCCGGTTGAACCACTTGAATTGCCAGATCCTCCTGTTGAGGGAGATGGTATCGGAAACGGTGAGAACAACGACATACATTCTGTAGATCCGCTGTTTGTTGACGTTGCTCATGCACTCGTATTGAGCCAGTCGGGTTCCACCAGTATGATACAACGTAAATTCCAGATAGGCTATAACCGTGCAGGACGCATCATGGACCAGATGGAGAACTTCGGCATCGTGGGTGCGGCTCAGGGCGCCAAGCCTCGCGAAGTGCTGATTGGCGACGTGGAGTCTTTGGAGAATTATCTGAAAAGCTTGAAATAAAACGTTTGAGAATATGAAGAAAGAGTTATTCACTTTATTGCTGTTAGCCCTCATGGGCGTGTGCCTGGGCGCGCAAGCCCAAACAGCAGCCAGGGCTAAGGCAGTGTTAGACAAGGCTGCAACCAAGGTGAGCAGAGCGGGAGGTGCAAGTGCCAGCTTCACCATCAGCGGCAGTAAATATGGCAAAACCAGTGGAACAGTAGCTATCAAGGGACAGAAGTTCAGGGCAACAACCCCCAAAGCAATGGTTTGGTATGACGGTAAGACACAATGGATGTACCTTAAATCAACTAACGAGGTGAACGTGAGCTATCCCAGTGAGGCCCAACAACTGTCTATGAACCCTTATAAGTTCATCACGATGTATAAGAAAGGCTACAAAATGTCATTATCTACAAAGGGCGGAAGCTATGTGGTGCACCTCACGGCAACCAACTCTAGGCGTTCGGTGCCTGAGATGTACGTCACCGTAGGACGTAATTACGTGCCTCAAAAAGTTTCTATGAGGCAAGGCAAGTCATGGACCGTCATAACGATAAAAAACTTCCGCGCTCATAACCAAAGCGATGCTTCTTTCAGATTCAATTCAAAAGATTTTCCCAAAGCTGAAATCATAGACCTACGCTAATGAACCATAAAGAACTGTACGGCGTTCTGTGCCAGCATCAAAAACTCTCAGAACGCCGTAGTCCACTCTATGCTCAGAGCCGTGCGTCCCGCATCGTAGGTGGCGTTTTGGCTTTTCTGGCCATCGGCTATCTCATGTTTCTATCTGTCATGCTGGCCATGATAGCCTTACACCTGAAACGTTATACGGGTTATGAGCTGATGTTTGTCATCTCACCCATTATCTTGGCACTTGACTTTTTGCTGCGGCTCACTTTTCAGCAAACGCCGTCACAGCTCATCAAACCATACTTGCTCTTGCCCCTGCCACGCCATGCCTGCATAGACTGCTTCCTTTTTTCTTCTCTTACCAATACGTTCAACCTGCTGTGGTTTGCCCTCTTTGCACCTTATGCTCTGATGTGCATCGTGTTCAGCGAGGGCTTTTTTGTAGCCTGCGGATTTCTGCTTGGGCTCTATCTCCTTATTCTCATCAACTCGCAATGGTATCTATTGGTTCGTTCGCTAATGATATCCGACATGCGTTGGAGCCTCCTGCCTCTGGTTTTCTACGGTGCCTTCATCGCATTGAGCGTAGCATGGGGCTTCAGTAAGTCGTCGCCCATGTTCATAGCTTTCGCTCAGTTGGGCAGCGGATTGTCTTTTTTCAACCCTTTATATATAATAGGTGTTGCGATTTTGCTGGCACTTCTGCTTTACGCCAACCGTCTTTTGCAATACAAGCTGATAAGAAAGGAGACCTCTAAGGTAGAAGAATCGGCCCCTAAACACACCTTCAGCATATCGTTTTTGGAGCACTTTGGGGTGATAGGTGAATACCTGAGACTTGAGGTGAAAAGCATCATGCGCAACAAGAACCTCAAGAAATCTTTTTTAGGCGGACTGATCATCATCTGCATATACAGTGCCATGCTCACCTTTATGGCCAGCGATATCGACATCTCTTCCCGTCGCTTCATGTTTCTCTACTGCTTCATGTTCTATGGTTCGGTCACTCTGTGCTACATCATGTGCTATGAAGGCAATTACATAGATCTGCTCATGATGCACAAAGAAGAGATTAACTCGCTGCTATGCGCCAAATATTATTTCTACAACATCTTGCTTCTCATACCCTTTGTGCTTTTGCTGCCAACGCTGTTCATGGGTACAAGCACACTGCTGGAGCTGTTGGCTTACCTTATTTTCACGGCAGGAGTGATTCACTTCATACTCTTTCAGCTGGCTGTGTACAACAAACAAACTATGCCCCTGAACGAGAAGTTAACGGGAAAGAACGCCTCGTCGGGCCAATTCATCAAAGCCGCCATCGTCATGGGCGTGTTTGCCACTCCCGTCATCATCATTCAAGTGCTCTCAGCCTTTACTGACAACACCATCACCAATATCACACTGATAGTTATAGGCAGTGCCTTCATACTTAGCCACAGACTTTGGATCAACGGCATTTACCGCAGGCTGATGGCCCGAAAATACACCAATCTTGAGGGCTTTCATGCCACGAGGCAACTAAAATAACAACCAGTCATATAGCAGAGGGGCATAACGTTTTGCTAATCAACGCTATGCCCCTCTTTCAGACTATAATGCTTATGGTCTATCTTGGCAGGTTAAAAGCCTTAGTCATCTCTTTCATCTGCTCGTCTGTCATGCCTTTCGGCTCAAAGCCCATGGCCTTGCAGTCTAGGTAAATCTTGGCACTCTTAGACAACACGTCTATTTGGTCGAAGGCATCCATCACGTCTTTGCCCTTGGCAAACACACCATGCTTCTCCCACATCACCACATCATAGTTTTCAAGTTCGCGCAAAGTGCCTTGAGCGAGCTCCACACTGCCCGGCAAGGTATAGGGCACGATGCCCAGTCCTAACGGACAGAAAGCCTTTGTCTCTGGTATCATGCTCCAAAGAAGGTTGGTGAGCACGTCCTTACCCAAGAACTTATCGCAGTGACTCATAGCCACCAGCTCTATAGGATGAGTGTGAACCGTAGCCTTATAACCAGACTTAAGCTCTATCTGGCGGTTGTGAACGGCCAGGTGAGAAGGCAATTCAGAGGTGGGCTGTACAGGATTGTCGGCTATAATCACGTAACTTGCGCAGTCGTCTAAGATACGTATAACCGAACCATTCTCCATCGGCCAACGAGCCAAGTCACGCATACGCTTGCCGGTTCCCTTGCAGAAGAAGTACTGTCCTTTCAAGAAAGGCAATGTCTCACCTATCTGCTTGACCTCTGAGATGGCCGGCATAGCCCTCATCTCATCATCAACATATTCAGTGATATTCACTGTTATATTGCCGCCATTGCGCTCAGCCCATCCGTTAGTCCACAGATAGCCAGCCACTTCGGCAATTTTTTCCACTTCACGTCTCAAGCCATTTCGGCCTTCTAAGATACTTTTCATAGTTCAGAATATGTGTTGTTAATAATTTCGGCAAAGTTAATTTATTATTCATTAACCGGCTAGAATTATTTGATATAATTGCCTTTAAATTTGAGAAAGGAAGTAATTAATGCCCGCAACCAACAGCTATTCTCTACCTATAAACCCAAAAACGACCACCATCAGAGGCGCAATACTTCTGCAAGAGTTGTTGTATAAAGGCCGCCGTATCCCTTACGTGCTGCTCATCGCCGTCATATCCGTTGATAAGTACGAGCAAGTGCGTGGTGCCGAGGTCCATCTTTGTGCGCTCATTGTCGGATGTGGGTGTACCAACGCCCCCCACCTCATCGCGGTAGACGGGCAGGCCCGCAATGTTGATGGTTCCTCGTCCGATACCCTCGTAAGGCTCGCCCTCTCGGCCAATGCCCAAGGTGAGCGTGGTGCCCACCATTTTGTCAGCATCAAATCCGCCCATGCTATATCCAAACTTGATGCTGGCCAGATTGATCAGATCTACCAACGTGTCAATCTGATAGAGCTCCTTGCCCTTGAGCATCCTGCGGATGAGCGCCTCGGCTGCAGGCCTATAGCGCGACGGATCCTTACCACACGCTCTATAAACTGAGCGCGTTGCCGATATGGGAGGCATCGTCTTGAGCGACTCAGTGGTCAGTTGCGCTCTGAACTGCTCTTCCAGTTCATGTATCTCATCCCACAACGGTTGACAATACTGGCTATTCTTCACCCTAGCCTCTAGTGCGGCACCCACAAAACGAGGGCATACCGATTCTATTTCGTCTGATACCAATATATTCATAAACCTTCAATTCATTTCGAAGTATCGGCAAGCCATCGGCCCTAGACGCGCCCATGAGGCATTACGCCCTGAGGCTTTTTACAACGGATGAGGCTAGCACAACACTTCTTCACTACCATGCAAAGTTAGCAATAAAGGCTGGAAGAGAAGGGACTTCAAGCTCAAATAAATGTTAAAGCCTTATGCACGTATTGCAATAATGCCTATTTCAGCTTGCAATATAGGCCATTTCGGAAGGCAAAAGCATAGGTTTTGAAACGCGAAGAGGCCCTTATCTAAAGCATGTACATAAGTAATTGAGTCACAACATCTAACAAGCCGCTGCCCATGACATAGATTTTGTAAGGACGGCAGGCTGGTAGAAAAAAGGTTGACTTAGCGTTCTTTAGCTTATCATCGGTTGAAAACATTCGTGAGTTTACTATTTTTTTTGTAACTTTGCACCCAAAATTCAGAATAAAGATATAGCAAAGAAATGATAACATTAACTAACCTTGCCATTCAGTTTGGCAAGCGCGTGCTTTATAAAGACGTAAACATCAAGTTCACACGAGGCAATATTTATGGCGTTATAGGTGCCAACGGAGCAGGAAAATCTACTCTGCTCAGAGCCATATCGGGCGATTTGGAGCCCAACAAAGGCTCGGTGGAGCTCGGTCCGGGCGAACGCCTCTCTGTATTGGAACAGGATCACTTTAAATATGACAACTATAAGGTGCTCGACACGGTGCTCATGGGTCACGAACCCCTCTGGAAGAATATGAAAGAGCGCGAGGCCCTGTACGCAAAGCCGGAGATGACTGAGGAAGACGGCAACCGTGCCGCCGACCTGGAGCTGAAGTTTGCCGAAATGAACGGTTGGGAGGCCGAGAGCAACGCGGCGAAGCTGTTGCAAAATCTGGGCATTGCCGAGCCGCTACACCAAAAGAATATGTCTGACCTATCCAACAACGAGAAGGTAAGGGTCATGCTGGCCAAAGCTCTGTTCGGCAAGCCAGACAACCTGCTCTTGGATGAGCCTACCAACGACTTGGACCTCGACACCGTGGAATGGTTAGAGGATTATCTGGGCGAAATAGACGAGAACCAAACCGTGCTCGTAGTAAGCCACGACCGACACTTCCTTGATGCAGTGAGCACACAGACCATAGATATAGACTATGGCAAGGTTACCGTGTTTGCCGGTAACTACAGCTTCTGGTACGAATCGTCACAGCTCGCACTGCGCCAGGCACAAAACCAGCGCATGAAAGCTGAGGAAAAGCGCAAGCAACTGGAAGAATTCATACGAAGGTTTTCTGCCAATGTGGCAAAGAGCAAGCAGACAACCAGTAGAAAGAAGATGCTTGAGAAGCTGAATGTTGAGGAAATCAAGCCTTCAAGCCGCAAATATCCTGGCATCATCTTCCAGATGGAGAGAGAGCCGGGCAACCAAATTCTTGAGGTGGAAGGACTGAAAGCTGTTGACGCTGACGGAACGGTGCTCTTTGACAATGTAAACTTTACTATAGAAAAAGGACAGAAGGTGGTGTTCTTGAGCCATAACCCTAAGGCTATGACGGCCCTCTTCGAGATTATCAACGGCAACAGAAAAGCCGATGCAGGAACATACAANNTACAAGTGGGGCGTAACCATCACAACGGCTTACCTGCCCTTGGACAATACGGCCTTCTTCAACTCTGACAAGAACCTCGTTGAATGGCTCAGCCAATACGGTCCGGGCAACGAGGTGGTGATGAAGTCATATCTTGGCAGGATGCTCTTCAGACAAGAAGAGGTAGAAAAGAAAGTAAACGTGCTCTCCGGAGGCGAGAAGAT
>DLDC01000235.1:20474-21697 GCA_002480935.1 Prevotella sp. UBA7782
GACTTGGAGAGCATTCAGGCTTTCAACAACAATCTGGTGGCCTTTAAGGGCAATGTGCTCTTCAGTTCACACGACCATGAGTTTATCGAAACAGTGGCAAATCGCATCATAGAGCTCACACCTAAGGGCACAATAGACAAGCTCATGCCCTACGACGAGTATATACATGACCCACAGATTAAGGAACAAAAGGAAGCCATGTATGCTAAGAACTAATGCTTGAAACACTTTGGCAAGGTTTTTGCAGATGCATTAACAAAAAATGAAAGCATTATGACAAATAAAGAAAAGAAAGAAACAAAAGACGAAGAACTAGAGCAGGAAGCTCAAAACAACAATAGACACGAGCAGCAACAAGAAGAGTGCTGCCAGCATAAAGACGAAGGCAAAGACAAGCACGAGGAGCATAAGGAGAGCAAAAAGGACGAGCTGGCACAGCTGAAGCAGGCCAACGACGACCTGAAAGATAAGTATCTCAGAGCTGTAGCTGAGTTTGACAACTACAAAAAGCGCACCTTGAAAGAGAAGGCCGACCTTATTCTGAACGGAGGAGAAAAGACTATCTCTGCCATCCTGCCCGTTCTGGATGACTTTGAGCGTGCCTTGAATGACAAGACAGACGACCCCAAGGCCATCAAAGAGGGTATGGAACTGATATATAAGAAGTTTGTCAGCACTCTGGAGTCTTTGGGCGTGAAGAAAATAGAGGCCAAAGACAAAGACTTCGACGTGGATTATCACGAGGCTGTGGCTATGGTTCCAGGTCTTGGCGATGACAAGAAAGGAAAGGTAATAGACTGTATCCAAGAGGGATACATGCTCAACGATAAAGTAATACGCCATGCAAAAGTGGCAGTAGGACAATAAACGGCAATGGCGAAAAGAGACTATTATGAGGTTTTGGGCGTTTCCAAAACAGCGAGTGAGGATGAGATAAAACGCGCTTACAGGAAACTTGCCATCAAATATCACCCTGACAGAAACCCGGGTGACAAAACGGCAGAAGAGAAATTCAAGGAAGCCGCTGAGGCTTACGATGTACTTCACGACCCCCAAAAGCGCCAGCAATATGACCAATTCGGCTTTAACGGCCCGATGGGAGATGGTGGATTTGGTGGCTTCGGAGGAGCTGGCGGCTTCTCTATGGATGACATCTTCTCGATGTTTGGCGACGTCTTCGGCGGTCATGGCGGTGGTTTCAGCGGCTTTGGAGGCGGCGGACA
>DLDC01000110.1:0-3978 GCA_002480935.1 Prevotella sp. UBA7782
CTCCGACAGTTGGTCAACGATATGGACCTGGCTTATCTGTCTGGTTATTATCGTATCGGCGACTACAGTGCCGTGTCGGCCTCGCTGCGCTATTTCTCGCTTGGCGAGGTCTTTGTGAGCAGTGATGAAGCGGGCTCCAACGACATGACCATCAACCCTTATGAGATGTCACTAGACGTTGCTTACTCGCTGATGCTTAGCGAACGCTTCTCTATTGCGGCCGCCGTGAGATGGATTTATTCTGATCTTACCTACAGCTATAATGAAGAAACGTCGCCCGCATCGGCCTTTGCAGCCGACATAGCGTGCTATTATCAGAACTACATCAATCTTGGTCAGCGTGAGTGTCAGTTGGGATTGGGTCTCGATATTTCGAATATAGGCTCTAAAATAACCTTCGGTGGCTCTGATTATTCAGAGTTTATCCCTACCAATCTGCGTCTCGGAGCATCGCTTATGGTGCCTGTAGATGAGTATAACCGCTTTACCATCACTGCCGATGCCAACAAACCGCTTGTTCCAACCTATCCTGTTAAGAAGGACGGCGAGTCTACCGAGGACTATCAGGCGCGCGTTCAGAAGGAGTATTATGATGTTTCAAGCATCTCAGGTATCTTCAAGAGCTTGCACGACGCGCCCAACGGCTTCTCAGAAGAGCTGCAGGAGATACGTTGGAGCGTGGGTGGCGAGTATGTATATCATGACCAGTTCAGCCTCAGAGCGGGCTATCACTATGAGAACCCCAACAAGGGTAACCGCTCATACTTCACCGTTGGCGCCGGATTTAAGATGAATGTGTTCTCTCTGGATGCCGGTTATGTCATTGCAACGGCCAAGAGCAACCCCTTGGATCAGACGTTGCGCTTCTCATTGTCGTTTGATATGGACGGCATTAAAGACCTCTTCAAACGTAGATAAGCTATGGCAACAAACATAAGAGTGGGCATGGGCTATGACGTGCATGCCCTTGTTGAGGGCCGCAAACTCTTTCTGGGCGGCGTGCAGATACCTCATGACAGAGGATTATTGGGGCATAGTGATGCCGATGTGCTCATTCACGCCGTGTGCGATGCCCTCTTGGGCGCTGCCAACATGCGCGACATAGGCTATCACTTTCCCGATACGAGTGATGAGACAAAGGATATGGACTCTAAGATTATTCTCCGCCGCACCGTAGAACTGATTGGGCAGAAAGGCTATAAGGTGGGTAATATCGATGCTACGGTGTGTGCCCAACATCCCAAGCTCAACCCTTTTATACCTGAGATGTGCCAGAGCATGGCTCAGGTGATAGGCTGCGACCCCGACTGCGTGTCGGTAAAGGCCACCACAACCGAGCATTTAGGCTTCACAGGCCGCGAAGAAGGCATATCAGCTTATGCCGTCTGCCTCATTACAAAGTAGGGCTGTAAGCTTCGCTTTATGGGTTTTGTTCACAAAAAAGGATATACCACGCACCTTCCGGTATATCCTTGTTAATCAGTTGTTTCTGTTCAGTATGTCAAAATAGGCCATTTCGCAAGTCGAAATAGGCCTTTTCGCGTTGCAAAAAGGCCTATTTTGCAAGGTGCTCTGCCACGTGCTGATTATCAGCCACATAGCAGAGCGCGCGAAAGTTGCCCGAAAAGTGAGGCTGAATGAGATAAAATGATTACCTTTGTGGCAAACATTCATTTAAAAACAATAATATTATGGTAATTGATTTCGACAAGATTCCCGAGGTGAAGCAGATGGACTTCAAGGGCGGCAAGGGCGCACTCGACACCCGTAACTTTGAAGATGAACACGTAAAGATAATGTACAGCACGCTCCGTCCGGGCGCACGCAGCGGCCTGCACAAGCATGAGCAGAACTGCGAGATAGTATATATCATCAGCGGAGAGGCAACTTTCCATTATGATGACAAGGTAGAGACGGTGCGGGTAGGGCAGAGCCACTACTGTCCGGAGGGCCATTCACACTACATGGAGAACCTTACCGACCACGATATTGTATATCTGGCCATCGTGGCTCAGCATCACATGTAAACAAAAAATCCCTTTCTGCCCGGCTGTCATGCAGCGGTGGGCGGAAAGGGACCCTTGTCTTGTAAGCTAAGTATTATTTCTTTTCGGTCATAGTGCCTTCTATGGCGAGGCGCGTCATCTCCACCTTGGCATTAGAGAACACCGTGATGGTCTTCTTGAAGTGGCCGGCAAACTTGCCCGTGCCGTTATACCTCACGCTGATAGAGCCCTTCTTGCCGGGCAGGATGGGCTGTTTGTCATACTTAGACACCACGCATCCGCATGACGCTACCACCTGATTGATGACCAAGGGGGCGTTGCCAACGTTGGTAAAGGTGAAGGTGGTGTTCTGAACAGGCGTAGCTTCAGAGAAAGTACCGAAGTCATGCTCCAGCTGGTCGAACTTGATGTCGGCCTTGCCTTGCGCTGCCGCGAAACTCATTCCGCATATAAGCAGCAATGTTATCATTAAAAATTTCTTCATAGTCTAACCTTTCTTTTTACTCTTAATGGTTGCAAAAGTAGCAAATAAAGTGCTAACCTTTTAGTTATGTTGGCAATTTTTTTTATATTTAGCACCCGTTAACATACCGGGCCGACGGAATAATTTATCATTATTTTGCTTGTTTCATCTATTTATATTAACTTTGCAACTTAAATAGATAAGACTAGTAACAATGTATAGAACAAACACATGTGGTGAGCTGAGGTTGGCCGATGCCGGCAAGGAGGTTACTCTGGCCGGATGGGTGCAGCGCTCACGCAAGATGGGTGGCATGACCTTCGTGGACCTTCGCGACCGATATGGCATCACCCAGTTGGTTTTTAATGAGGCTGATGACGCACAGTTGTGCGAAAAGGCCAACAAGTTGGGTAGAGAATACTGTGTTCAGGTAAAGGGTACTGTGTCTGAGCGACAGAGCAAAAACGACAAGATGCCCACCGGAGACATCGAGATTATTGCCCATGAGCTGAACGTTCTCAGCCCAAGTCTCACACCTCCTTTCACCATTGAGGACCATACCGACGGAGGAGATGACCTGCGCATGAAGTACAGATACCTCGACTTGAGACGCCAGGTGGTGAGAAAGAACCTGGAACTGCGTCACCGCATGACCATATTGATACGTAACTTCCTCGACTCAAAGCAGTTTATAGAGGTTGAAACGCCTGTCTTGATTGGCTCAACGCCTGAAGGCGCACGCGACTTCGTGGTGCCCTCACGCATGAACCCGGGACAGTTCTACGCCCTGCCACAGAGCCCTCAGACCCTGAAGCAGCTGCTCATGGTGGCCGGTTTCGACCGTTACTTCCAGATAGCCAAGTGCTTCCGCGACGAAGACCTGCGTGCCGACAGGCAGCCGGAGTTCACTCAGGTAGACTGCGAGATGTCTTTCGTAGACCAGGACGATGTCATCGACCTCTTTGAAGAGATGTGCCGCATGCTCTTCCGTGAGATTAGAGGCGTTGAGCTGCCTAAACTTCAGCAGATGACATGGCAGGAGGCTATGCGCCGTTTCGGCAGTGACAAACCTGACTTGCGCTTCGGTATGGAGTTTGTAGAGCTCATGGACGACCTCAAAGGCACCGGAAGCTTCAGCGTGTTTAATGAGGCTCAGTATATAGGCGGCATCGTTGTGCCGGGCTGCGCTAACTATAGCAGGAAGCAACTCAATGAGCTTACCGACTTTGTCAAGAAGCCGCAGATAGGCGCCAAGGGCCTTGTTTACATTAAATATAACGAGGACGGAACGGTGAAGAGCTCAATAGATAAGTTCTATACACCCGAACAGCTGCAGCAAGTGAAGCAGACCACGGGCGCGAAAGACGGCGACCTGGTGCTCATTCTTTGCGGCGACAACGCCAATAAGACCCGCATTCAGCTCTGCTCACTGCGTCTGGAGATGGGCGACAGGCTGGGTCTGAGAGACAAGAACGTGTTCAAGTGTCTGTGGATTATCGACTTCCCGCT
>DLDC01000110.1:3995-4215 GCA_002480935.1 Prevotella sp. UBA7782
CAGCGACTCATGGCAACTCACCATCCCTTCACAATGCCTAACCCCGACGACATACCCTTGCTCGACGAGCATCCTGAGCGTGTTCGCGCCAAGGCTTACGACTTTGTGTGCAACGGTATTGAGGTGGGCGGAGGCTCATTGCGTATACATGACACCAAGCTACAGGAAAAGATGTTCGAGGTTCTGGGCTTTACGCCGGAGCGTGCAGAGGCTCAGTTCG
>DLDC01000110.1:4283-6922 GCA_002480935.1 Prevotella sp. UBA7782
GCAGGTCTCGACTCCATCCGCGATTGCATTGCGTTCCCCAAGAACAACAGCGGCAGAGACGTTATGCTTGACGCTCCAAGCGAGCTAGACCCCAAGCAACTTGATGAGTTACAGATAAGAGTTGATTTACGTCAAGAAAACAAGCAGGCCTAACAAAAGATGAGTTTTTGAGCCTCTTTTTGTGGCAAAGTGTTTGACAAATATTGAAAAAAATCGTACTTTNNGCTTTTGCAAGTAGATAAAGCATTAATAGACAACAATAAACGTTGATAAATAATTTATTTACTAGAATTATGGCAGAAAAAAAAGCAACAACAGTAAAGGCTCCGGCTGCTAAAAGAACTGCAGCTAAGAGGACAAGTGTAAAGCATGTGGCTGCTCATAAGGCAGAAGTAGCATTGAATGCTGAGAACGTTGGCTTCAAAGCAGGTGATGTTTACAACGCTTTGGCAGCAGCAGGTAAGGCTCTNNTCCGTAGCCGAAATCGCTAAAGAGGCTAAGATTAGCGTAGAAGAAGCTTATCTGGGCATAGGCTGGCTCTTCAAAGAGGGCAAGGTAAAAGATGACAACAACAATATAGTATTGGCTTAATCGTCATTTTGGAATAAAGAAAAGAGGGCCGTTAGGATAAATGGCTCTCTTTTTTTTGCACGGCATGAACTATCAGAATGAAATTATAAAAGTACTGGCTGAGGCAGGAAACAAAGGGCTCTCGGTGATGAAGGTGGCCATCCACGTGCATCACTCGTGCAATACGCTGTTTGATCATGTGCCGTTTCAGGATGTGCATCGTGCCGTTTCGGCTTTCCTCATCAGGGAAACCAGAAAGAAACATCCCCTTGTGACAAGGCTCAAGCATGGCTGCTACAGGCTGAACAATAACGAAGCGCAGCGCCGGCAGCTCACTCTTGACTTTGACAAGCAGCAGGAGGAAACCCGAAAACAACCCACACAAGACTGCTCGTTGCAGCTCTTCGAGCAATGGGATGACGACTGACACTGAACGAACACTCCATTTTGAAATATAAAATAACTACCTATATCTAAACATTAAAACAATGAGTAAACAATATCTTCTAGGCTTTGACGTGGGCAGCAGCTCGGTTAAGGCTTCCTTGGTAGACGTAGAGACGGGCGCCGTTGCGGCAGATGCCCACTTCCCGGAGAAAGAAGCACCCATCATTGCCGTCAAGGTGGGATGGGCAGAGCAAGATCCTGATATGTGGTGGAGCAATGCCAAGCTGGCTCTTAAGGCCATTATGACGGCCACGCAGGCACAACCCGACGACGTGAAAGCCATAGGCATATCTTATCAGATGCACGGACTGGTGTGCGTAGATAAGCATCAGCAGGTGCTCAGACCCGCCATTATATGGTGCGACAGCCGTGCCGTGCCCTACGGCGAAAAGGCTTTCAACGACTTGGGACATGACCAATGCCTGAGCCACTTGCTTAATTCGCCCGGCAACTTCACCGCGGCCAAGCTCGCTTGGGTGAAGAACAACGAGCCGGAGGTATATGATAAGATAGACAAGATCATGCTCCCGGGCGACTATATCGCCATGCGGCTCTCCGGAGAGGTGAATACCACCATCAGCGGACTATCAGAAGGCATGTTCTGGGACTTCAAAGAGAAGCGCCCGGCCGACTTCCTGATGCGCTATTTTGGCTTCTCTGACGATGTGCTGGCACCCATCGTGCCCACTTTCAGCGTGCAGTCGGAGCTGTCGGAGAGCGCCGCTGCCGAGCTGGGACTGCGTGCCGGAACGCCCATATCCTATCGCGCGGGCGACCAACCCAACAACGCGCTGTCGCTGAATGTGTTTAATCCGGGCGAAATAGCGTCTACGGCAGGCACATCGGGCGTGGTTTATGGCGTGCTGGGCGACGTGAACTACGACCCCAAGAGCCGTGTAAACACCTTCGCACACGTGAACTACACCCCCGAGCAAGACCGTCTGGGCGTGCTGCTCTGCATCAACGGCACCGGCATACTCAACGCATGGATGCACCGCAACGTGGCTTCTGAGCTGAGTTATGCCGAGATGAACGACGTAGCGGCATCTGCTCCCATCGGCGCCGACGGCATTACGGTCATCCCCTTTGGCAACGGAGCCGAGCGAGTATTGGAGAACAAGGAGACAGGATGCTCCTTGCATGGCATCAACTTCAACAAGCATGGCAAGTCACACCTGCTACGTGCGGCGCAAGAAGGCATCGTCTTCAGCTTCTGCTATGGCATGGAGGTGATGTCGGCCATGGGCATGGACATCCGGAAGATACACGCCGGACGCGCCAATATGTTCCTCTCGCCGCTCTTCCGCGACACACTTGCAGGCGTGTCGGGAGCCACCATAGAGCTCTATGACACCGACGGCGCAGCCGGAGCTGCCAAAGGTGCGGGCATAGGCTGCGGCATTTACAAAGACCATGATGAGGCTTTTGGCATCGGCGTGAACCTCGCCGTCATCGAGCCGGATGCCGGAAAGCGGAGCGAATATCTTGACGCTTACGCGCATTGGAAGGATGTTTTGGCTGCGACATTGCATTCATAAATCCCCCCAAAGGGTGATATTTCAACCCTTTGAGCAGCGATATATATAAAAAGGTGGCGCATAAGCCACCTTTTTTGTGTTTTT
>DLDC01000126.1:0-8180 GCA_002480935.1 Prevotella sp. UBA7782
AGATACGAGAATTACGCACAGCTACGAGCCTGGTCCAGATATGATGGCATCTATCTGGCCATTATCTGGATAGCCAGCTTCGCTGCTTTGGCTCTTATGCCCTATATCAACTGGATGTCTGTGGTGAGCCTGGCGCTCGCCGTTTCCACCCCTTTCTTTGTGGGCTTTAAGATAAAACGGTTTCACAAAGGGGTGCTCAAGGGCAACCTGACCTTTTCTATGGCGCTCATTTACGCCCTTCGCATGTTCTTCATCGCGGCCTTTTTCTTCGCCATTGCGCAGTGGGCCTACCTCACATATCTAGACGGTGGGCGGCTCATGGGCTACTTCACCATGGTGCTGAGCGCCCCTGAGAATGCCGAAATCATGCGCAAGGCAGGGCTCTCCGTGACCGATTACACACGCGCCATACAGGCTGTGTCGCCCTTGGAGATGGCTTCTTCCTACTTCATTCAGAACTGCCTGATAGGCTCGGTGATGAGCATTGTCATCGCATTCTTCATCAAATCAAAACCAACAGCTAACAATTAACAAACAAATATGGATATTTCTGTAATCATACCTCTCTATAATGAGGCAGAGTCACTGCCGGAGCTGCACGCCTGGATACAGCGCGTGATGAAGGCCAACGGCTTCAGCTATGAGATTATCTTCGTGAACGACGGCTCCACCGACGGCTCGTGGGATGTCATACAAGAGTTGAGCAAGAAGGACGAATGCGTGCGCGCCATCAAGTTCCGCCGCAATTACGGCAAGAGCCCCGCCCTTTATTGCGGCTTCAAAGCGGCTCAGGGCGACGTCGTGATAACGATGGATGCCGACCTGCAAGACTCACCCGATGAGATACCGGCACTCTACAAGATGATTACCGAAGAGCATTACGACCTGGTGTCGGGATATAAGAAGAAGCGCTACGACCCCCTCTCAAAGACCATTCCCACCAAGCTCTTCAACGCAACGGCACGCCGCATCAGCGGCATCAAGAACCTTCACGACTTCAACTGTGGCCTGAAGGCTTATCGCCGCGACGTGGTAAAGAACATAGAAGTATATGGCGAGATGCATCGTTACATACCTTATCTGGCCAAAAACGCAGGGTTCGACAGGATAGGCGAGAAGGTTGTGCACCACCAGGCACGCAAGTATGGCAAGTCAAAGTTCGGTCTTAACCGCTTCTTCAATGGCTATCTTGACCTCATCACGTTGTGGTTCCTTTCCAACTTCGGCAAGAAGCCCATGCACGTGTTCGGCTTTCTGGGCTCAATAGTGTTCTTCATAGGCTTCATAGCACTGTGCTGGCTGGGCGTGGAGAAGATTATCAACCTCAACAACGGCAACTATGGCGACCTGCTCTCGCTGCACGCATCGTTCTTCATCGCCCTTACGGCCATGATTATGGGCACGCAGCTCTTCCTGGCAGGCTTCATAGGCGACTTGGTGAGCCGCAGTTCCGAGCGTCGCAACGACTATCAGATAGAGTCAGAAATAAGGCTTAACGACGTAAAGAAGTGATGAAGAAGTTGCTCACACTTACCCTGGCAGCGCTAACCTTGGCCGGTTGCACATCGATAGACTGCTCGATAGACAACACGGTGATGATGCAGGTGCGCATAAAAGGCGCGGCTGACACGCTCAACGTGTCGGCCTTGCGAAGTGGCGAGGCTGACACCTTATTATATAATAGGGGCGTGAGCACCGACTCACTGCAGTTGCCCATGAGCTATATGCAGCAAACCGACAGCTACAGATTTGCCTTTAAGGATGCCGCGGGACAGGTTACGGCCGACACGCTGAGCGTGAGCAAGACCAATGAGCCACGCTTTGAGTCGGTAGACTGCTCGCCGCAATACTTTCACACGCTCACAGCCATATCGTCTACACATCACTTCATAGACTCTGTAGTCATCAATAATCCTCAAGTAACCAATCATGTTTCATCAGCACACTTGCTTATCTATACTCGTCGCAGCGGCCTTTAGCCTGCTGTGGCCCTGCTCGTCAATGGCTCAAAGGTCCAAGAAGGCTACGCCAAAGGTTGAGGCCGACACCCTGCCCACACTGCGCGGACTGGAGCTGAGCGTGGATGTGGTGGGCCCCGTGCAGCGCGCTGTGGGTGGATATGGCCAGTATGAGGCAGCTCTGAGGGCCAATCTGAAAGACAAATACTTTCCCATCATCGAGCTGGGATACGGCTCGGCCAACCATGAAGACGATGTTACGGAGATAAGATATAAGACCAGTGCCCCCTACGGACGCATCGGCGTAGACTTCAATATCCTAAAAAACAAGCACGATCTCTACCGCGTTTACGTGGGCGGACGATACGCCTTCACCTCCTTCAAGTATGATGTGCAGGTGGCAGACGGCATTACCGACCCCGTGTGGAACGGTCAGGCAGCCTACAACGTGAGCGACGTGAGCTGCAACTATCATTGGATAGAGGCTCTGGGAGGCATACAGGCCCGCATCTGGGGGCCGCTCAGCCTGGGCTGGAGCGTGAGATACAAGAAGCGAATAGCCCAGAAGCATGGCCAAGCAGGCGAGCCTTGGTATGTGCCGGGCTACGGAAAGCGCGGCGCTTCAAGACTTGGAGCAACGTTCAACATTATATATTCTTTCTAAAAACAAAGCAAGTTTATGAGCGCAATGAATAAGAAACGCATGGCATGGCAACTGCCTTTCCTCGCATTACTCATCATAGGAACGGTGCTTATCATAGGTAGGCAGCGGTCAATGGCCTATCAACACGACACCGGATTTATATTCGGAACGGTGTATCACGTCACTTACCAATACAACCGTGACTTGAAAGATGAGATAGAAGCCGAACTGAACAAGGTGGACAACAGCCTGTCACCCTTCAACAACCAGTCTGTTATCACCGCGGTAAACCAGAACAAGAACCCCGAGGTAAACGAGATGTTCAGCGATGTGTTCAATCTGGCCGAGCAAGTGTCTCAAGAAACGGATGGCGCATTCGACATTACAGTGGCCCCAATGGTCAATTTGTGGGGCTTTGGCTTTAAGAAAGGCATCTCACCTTCCAAGCAAAAGATAGACAGCTTGAGGCAAATAGTGGGCTATAAAAAGGTTTCGCTGCGCGACGGACATGTCATCAAGGCCGACAAACGCATCATGCTGGACTGCAGCGCCATAGCCAAGGGCTACGGAAGTGATGTCGTGGCACGCTACCTGCGCAGCAAAGGCATCACCAACTTTATGATAGAGATAGGCGGAGAGATAGTTACAAGCGGCAAGAGCGAGAAGCGCCTGCCCTGGAAGATAGGTGTTACCAAGCCCACTGACGACTCGCTGAACACCAATCAGGAGCTGGAAACCGTGCTGAACGTAACAGATAAGGCCATGGCAACAAGCGGCAACTATCGCAACTTCTACTATAAGGGAGGCAAGAAGTATGCTCACACCATCGACCCTAAGACGGGCTACCCCGTGCAGCACAGCCTTCTGTCGTCTACCGTGCTGGCTTCCAACTGCGCCACGGCCGATGCTTACGCCACAGCATTCATGGTGCTGGGCATTGACAAGGCCAAGGTGGTGCTGCAGAAGCATCCTGAGCTGATGGCTTACTTCATCTACGCGGGGCCCGACGGCAAGATGAAGGTGTGGTTCTCACCATCGTTACGCGACAAGATAGCTGAATAGTGACGCGCATGGAAGGAGGAAATTCTTTTAACAAACTGCTGCTCCTGCCCCTCTTTCAGGGCCTCAGCATGAGCGAGCTCACGCACATCGTGGGCCACACACGCTTGGAGTTCAGGAAGTATCATGACAGAGATGAAGTGATAACTGAGGGACAAGGCAACATGAGAATGTATCTGATGACCGACGGAACGCTCTTGCAGCGCACCGAAGCCATAGATCACAGCTATGCGGTAGAGGAAGAAGTCACTGCCCCGGCATTGCTTCAGGCCGAGCATCTCTTCGGCCTTTACCACCGCTACACCAAGTCTTACAGGTCTAAAGGTCAGTCGTCGTTTATCATCATAGACAAGCAAGAGATGCTGAAACTGTCAAAGAGCTACATGATATTCCACATCAACCTGCTCAATCTCATCTCTACGCAGTGCCAGAAAGCACTCGAAGGGCCGTGGCGCAAGCAGCCTCTCACGGTGAAGGAGCGTGTCATCGACTTCATGCAGCAGCATTGCAGCCATCCGGCAGGATGGAAATGCTTCTACATCAAGATGGAAACCATGGCCCAAGCCATTAACGAAACACGCGCCAAAGTGTCGGTTGTGCTACGCCAACTGCGCTCAAAGGGCTTGATAATCATGCGCAGAGGCGTGATTATCGTGCCCAGATTAGAGCTCGTTCTACAAGAAAAATAATCCACAATCCGCCCTTTCCTACCGGCTTTTGCATCCATACGGAAAAGCCTGAACAGTTATACCATTTTACTAGGAAAAGCTTATCGAAAACCCTCTTGCAAGTAGTTGGCACACAACCACTTGCAAGCACGCTTGTAAAAGTGCCGTTTTTAGAGGGCAAAAGTGCCTATTTCAGCCGCTCAAAATGCCTGTTTTGAACGACAAGAAAGCCCCTTTCTGAACACGAAAAGGGGTGCACCACAGCCTGGAAGCTCTGTAACCGCGGCTCTGCAGCCCCAGCGCGGGCAGGCAGAAGCATCACTCTCCCAGCAAGTCAGGGCGCAAACGGCGCGTGCGCTCCATGGCTTGGTCAAACTCCCATTGCCTTATCTTGGCCTCATTACCGCTGAGCAGAATGTCAGGAACGGCCCAGCCTTTATACTCGCGTGGCCGCGTGTAGATGGGCGCAGCCAGCATATTGTCCTGGTAACAGTCGCTCAACGCGCTCTGGTCGTCGCTTATCACGCCCGGCACGAGCCTCACCACAGCATCTGCAATGATGGCAGCAGGCAGCTCGCCACCCGTCAGCACATAGTCGCCCACGCTTATCTCGCGTGTGATGAGATGCTCTCTCACGCGCATGTCTACGCCTTTATAGTGTCCGGCAAGAATGATGATGTTGCCCAAGAGCGACAGGTTATTGGCCATTTGCTGCGTAAATTGCTCCCCGTCGGGCGATGTAAAGATCACCTCGTCATAGTCTCTTTCGGCCTTGAGAGCACTGATGCATCGGTCTATAGGCTCTATCTGCATAACCATTCCGGCCTGCCCGCCGAAGGGATAATCGTCTACCCGCCTCCACTTATCCAACGTATAGTCGCGCAAATTGTGCAAATGTATCTCGGCAAGTCCCTTCTTTTCAGCCCTGGCAAGAATGCTTTCGTGCACGAAACCCTCCAGCATCTCCGGCAAAACAGTAATGATGTCTATTCTCATAATCATGCAAAGTTAGCAATATTCCATCTTATTTAATGTTTTATTTAGCATTTTTTGTATTTTATTCGTAACTTTGCAGGCAACTTAACTCAAAACATAACAAAAAATGAAAAGACACTTTTCCATCGTCATACTCTTCATGGCGGCTTTTATGAGTGCTTATGCACAGAACGTGCAGTTGCATTACGACTTAGGTAAATCACTCTACAACGACCTCTCCAACCGTGAGAGCGTGACCTCAACAGTTGAAATGTTCAAACCAGACAAGTTCGGTTCTACTTATATGTTCATCGACTTCGACTACGTGAGCGACGGCACCATCGGCGCATATTGGGAAATATCGCGCGAGCTCAACGTGAGCAAGGACAAGCATTGGGCAGCTCATGTGGAGTATAACGGCGGTGTTTCTACGGGCGAAACGCCCGCGGGCTATTACGGAAACCGCTTTCAGCACGCCGCGCTTGTAGGACCTGCATGGAACATACACAGCAAAGACTTCAACAGGACACTGGGCATTCAGCTCATGTATAAATATTATTTCGCTAACCATCACAGCGATGCCCGCGCCTTTAACAGCGTTCAGCTCACCGAAGCATGGGGCATCAACTTTGCCCAAGGGCTGTGTACGTTCAGCGGATTCTGCGATTTGTGGTACAGCCCGTACGTAAATGGCAAGTGGATATTGCTCTCAGAGCCTCAGTTCTGGGTGAACCTCAACAAGCTGAAGGGCATGAACGACATCCATCTCTCTGTGGGTTCGGAGTGCGAAGTGTCCAACAACTTCGTGTGGAACGACCATGGCGCCAACAATAAGTTCTACGCCATACCCACCATTGCAGCCAAGTGGACCTTCTGACCAGCACGACCAGGGCTGCCCGGCACGGGTATTTAACGAAGCAAGTTGTTATGTAATATACGTTAAAAATTGGCACACTACGCCTTATAAGCAAGTGAATTTTAGTATATTTGCATGAAATAAGAACATAGCGTAAGTATGAATGAGAATATAGCAGAGAATAGTAAGCACGCCAATCCCTTTTTGGAGCCTTACGGGACACCGCACAACACGGTGCCCTTCGGCAAAATAACGCTGGCCGACTATGAGGAGGCCATGATGGAAGGTATGCGCCGTGAGGATGAACAAATAGACAAGATAGTGAACGACCCGGAGGCTCCCACCTTCGACAACACCATCTTGCGCGACGACGAAGTGAAGGGGCGCAAACATTATTATGACCTGCTTGACAGAGTGACAAGCGTGTTCTTCAACATGCTGAGCTGCGACACCAACGACGACATGGATGCTTTGGCGCAGAAGATGAGCCCCCTGCTCACTCGACACGCTAACGATATAAGCCTCAATCCCAAGCTCTTCAGCCGCATCAAGGCGGTATATGAGCATCACAGAGAGCTTACACCCGAAGAGCAGATGCTGCTAGACCGAAGCTACGACGGCATGGTGCGCAGCGGTGCTTTGCTGGACGAGGCCGGTAAAAACAAGTTAAGGGCCCTGACAGAAGAGGCCAGTATGCTCTCATTGCAGTTCTCTCAGAACCTGCTTAAGGAGAATAAGGCATTCTGGCTGCACCTCACCGACAAGCAGCAACTGGCCGGACTGCCCGACACTGCCCTTGAGGCAGCGGCCGAGGAAGCCCGCTCAAGAGGGCTGGATGGATGGGTGGTGACCCTTGAACCGGCATCCTACACCGCCGTGATGATGTATGCCAACGACAGAAACCTGCGCAAGCAGCTCTACATGGCACGCAACACAGAGGGCATCAAAGACAATAAAGAGAACAATCTGGGCATCTGCTCGCGCCTCATCAACCTAAGGCGCGAGCTGGCTCAGCTGTTAGGATACGACACTTATGCCGACTATGTGATGAAATATCGCATGGCGAGCAACGTGAAGAATGTATATAAGCTGCTGGATGAGCTGATAGACGCCTACAAGCCCACGGCAGAGAAGGAATATAACGATGTGGTGGAGCTTGCCAAAAAGGAGGAAGGAGAGGGCTTCGACTTCCAAAACTGGGACCTGGCCTACTACTCTCAGAAGCTGAAACAGCAACGTTATGACATCAATCCTGAGATGTTGCGCCCCTACTTCAAGGTGGAGAACGTCATCAAGGGCGTCTTTGGCCTGGCAACAAGGCTTTATGGCATCACCTTTAAGGAGAATAAAGACATACCAGTCTATCATCCTGACGTGAAGGCTTACGAGGTTTCAGATGCCGACGGCTCTTATCTTGCCGTGCTCTACGTAGACTTCTATCCACGCAAGGGCAAGCAAGACGGTGCGTGGATGACGGAGTTTCAGGGCCAGTGGATAGAGAAGGACGGCGAAAACGTGCGTCCTCACGTGTCGCTGGTGATGAACCTGAGCAAGCCAACGGCCGAGAAGCCCGCCCTGCTGAAGCTTAGCGAGGTGGAAACTTTCTTGCACGAGTTCGGCCATTCGCTGCATGGCATGTTTGCCAACACACGCTTTGAGTCGCTCTCGGGCACCAATGTGTGGTGGGACTTTGTAGAGATGCCATCGCAGTTCATGGAAAACTATGCCGTGGAAAAAGACTTTCTGCGCACCTTTGCCTTTCATTACGAGACGGGAGAGCCCATACCCGACGAGCTGATAGAGAAGGTGAGGAAGAGCCGAAACTTTAATGTGGCACTGGCATGTATGCGCCAAGTGACCTTCGGACTGCTCGATATGGCCTACTATACGCAGAAGGAACCCTTCAAAAAGAACATCATCAGCTTTGAGAAACAGGCATGGAAGAAAGCCTACATAGGCCGGGAAATGTCCGACACATGCATGACAACACAGTTCAGCCACATCATGGCAGGAGGCTATGC
>DLDC01000126.1:8208-8661 GCA_002480935.1 Prevotella sp. UBA7782
GACGCCGACGCCTTCAGCGTGTTTAAAAAGAACGGACTCTTCGACCGAAAGACGGCACAGAGCTTCCGCGACAACATATTGTCAAAGGGCGGTACCGAGCATCCCATGACGCTCTATAAGCGGTTCCGCGGGCAAGAGCCCACCATCGACGCGCTGCTCAAACGCGACGGCATCAAAGCTTGAGGCCCTTTATATCAACAACATTCCACTATTCCAGAAGATGACAACAGAAGAAAAACAACATAAACTTGACAACAGATACCTGCGTATGGCACGTATATGGGCCGAAAACTCCTATTGCAAGCGCAGGCAGGTGGGCGCCCTCGTCGTGAAAAACAAGATGATAATCAGCGACGGATACAACGGAACGCCCTCCGGATTTGAGAATGTGTGCGAGGACGACAACAATATCACCAAGCCCTACGTGCTGCATGCCGAGGCCAACGCCATCAC
>DLDC01000126.1:8753-19985 GCA_002480935.1 Prevotella sp. UBA7782
ATTCAGGCCGGCATCAAGCGCGTTGTTTACGGCGAAAAATATCGGCTGGAAGACGGCATCAACCTGCTCAGAAGGGCCAATATCGAAGTTATCTATCTTAATCCGGATGAAGAATGAACCAGAATGATAAGAATCGCTTCATGCCATTAATCATGGCTGGATGTGTGGTTGCAGGCATAATCATTGGCACTTTCTATGCCAATCACTTCTCAGGCAACCGCATCAACATCATCAACAACGGCAGTAGCAGGCTCAGCAACCTGCTGCATATCATTGACGACCAATATGTTGACTCGGTGAACATAGACGAACTGGTGGACAAGGCCATACCGCAGATACTGGCAGACCTTGATCCTCACTCTGTATACATAAGCGCGAAAGACGTTCAGACTAACCTGGATGAGCTGAAAGGCTCGTTCTCCGGAGTGGGCATAGAGTTCACCATACGCAACGACACCATCAATGTGCAGAACATTATTAAAGGTGGTCCGGCCGAGAAAGCGGGCGTGCTGGCCGGCGACAAGATAGTGAGCATCGACGGAAAGCCCTTCGTAGGCAAGGTGGTTACCAACGATGAAGCCACCCATAGGCTCAAAGGGCCGAAGGGATCGAAGGTAAAAGTGGGTGTGCAAAGGTATGGAGTGAAGGGCGTGAAATACTTTAACATCACACGAGACGACATCGTCACCAAGACCATATCGGCCACTTACATGATGAACGACAGCACGGGCTACATACGCATCAAGTCGTTTGGCGACAAGACCTACGCCGAAATGCTGGCCTCATTGGGGCAGTTGAGGCAGCAAGGCTTTAAGAATCTTATCATAGACCTGCGTGATAACACGGGCGGACTGCTCGACCGGTCGGTCCAGATGGTAAATGAGTTCTTGCCAAAAGACCGCCTCATCGTTTACACACAGGGCCGCAAGTCGCCCCGAAAGGAGTATGTGAGCGACGGACGGGGCAGTTATCAGGACATTCCCCTCGTGGTTCTCATCAACGAAGGCACCGCCTCGGCAGCCGAAATATTCGCCGGGGCCATACAAGACAACGACCGCGGCACCATCATAGGGCGACGCTCGTTTGGCAAGGGCCTCGTGCAGAAGCAGATAGAATTTCCTGACGGAAGCATGATAAGGCTCACCACAGCTCGCTACTACACGCCTTCGGGCAGGTGCATACAGAAGCCTTACACGCCGGGAGACGACGTTGACTATGAGCAAGACCTCATGACGAGATACGAGCATGGCGAGTTCTTCTCGCANNAGCATCAAGCACACCGGTCCGGCCTACTATACTGTGCTGGGCAGAACAGTGTATGGCGGTGGCGGAATAACGCCCGACATCTTCGTTCCCGAGGATACCACCAACATAACCTCTTATTATAAGGAGGCCATCATGACAGGACTCATCCTTCAGTATGCCTTCAACTACACGGCCGAAAACCGTCCTGAGCTGAAAAACTTCACTGAAATGCAGCAGATGGCCAACTATCTCTCGCAGCAAAACCTGGTGGAAGGCTTCGCCAACTTTGCGGATAAGAACGGCCTGCGCCGCCGTAATCTGATGATAAGTAAGTCGCATTCGCTGCTGCAAACATTCATCTTCAGCCGCATTATATACACTATGCTGGACGAAGAGGCTTGGAATGAGTATCTCAACCAAGACGACAAGACGGTTGAAACAGCGCTCAGAGTGCTGCGTGAGGGCAAGGCTTTCCCGCAAAAACCCCTCATCATGAGGACAAGACAACAACGATGATGCTGAAAGCTGAACTGAGAAAAGAGATAAGAAGGCGCAAGGGGCAATACAGCACAGCAGAGCTGGAACGCCTCTCTGCGCCCATCATCAGCCGGTTGATGGCTCATCCGCGCGTGCGGAAGGCCTCTACCATCCTGATGTATTACTCTCTCGATGATGAGGTATGCACGCACCAGGCCATCAACCAGCTATTGGCTGAAGGCAAAAGGGTGCTCCTGCCCAAGGTGACCGACGGCGAACACATGGAGCTGCGCCTGTATACGTCGCCCGATGACCTTGCTTTGGGTGCCTATAACATCATGGAGCCGACGGGCAAAACATTCACATGCTATGACGAGATAAACACAGCCGTCATACCAGGCATGGCTTTCGATGCCTCGGGCAACCGTATGGGCAGGGGCAAAGGCTATTATGACAGGTTCTTGCCCCTGCTGCCTGACGCCTTCAAGATAGGCATTTGCTTTTCCTTTCAGTTCGTAAACAACATTCCTACAAGTCCCTTAGATATTCCCGTAGATGAAGTGCTGCACGACTGAAAAGCGCCATTAGGACAATAATCGACACAAAAGAAATGGGAAAAAATGAACAGAAAAACACCTAAGAAAATCAATTCCATCATTAGAAGGCATTATTTTCTGTCTGCCATCATGCTTATGCTGCTCACGCTCATGCCCCTCTCAGCCACCGCTCAAAACGCTGATCAGGAGGCAGGAACATGTATGAACCAAAAAGACTGGTTCGGGCTGAAAGACGTTTACGAGGCAAAAGGCAGTATGTTGTCACCCTTTCTGCGGTCATTTGCACAAGCCATGCTCGACCAAACATTCAATCGCAAGGCTCAAGCCATTGGTTCCATCAAGAACCTTTTGCGTAATCATCAGCATGAAATGGACTTTTCGAGCATCGTGTCTATGATATATTTTCTGGCAAACGATTATAGTAGATTAGGACAGAACACACAAGCAGTCAACACATTGAAAGGATTTATCAGTCAGATAAAGGGGAAGGTAGACAGTTCCTATTATGAAATACTATCCGAACAGCAACGTGTTTGCGAGGCACTGGCCCAGTACGAGCTCCTTTCATATGACTCAACAAAGAGTTACGCCCTACCCTTTCGCATCGATTCCGTAGGGCCGCGGCACAAGCGGGGCGTCTGCGTCATGATTCCGGCTAAGGCAGGTAAAACCGCTCTTGACTTGTTCTTCGACACCGGCGCGGGTGTTAATGTCATGACAGAAGAGTATGCCAAGAAGATGGGACTGGAGATCATACAGACCCACTCTAAGGTAGAAGGTAAGTCAATTATTAGCGGAGTGAACCTTGCCATCATGCCCCAGTTGCAAATAGGCGACCTTGTGATGAAGAATGTACCCTTTTACATCTATAACACAAAGACCAACATAGACTCCATTGACAGCTATCTGAGCCCCATGAGTTGCATCATCGGCATTCCGTTTATGGACAAGGTGGGCGAGATGCAGATAGATTTCAGAAGCCATAACATCCTCATCCCCTCTTCTAAAACCACATGCAAGGAGCAAAACCTATGCTTCAAAGCAGATGATGGCACTATGCTGCTCAGGGCGTATCACAACGGCGAGCCTATCATTGGCCTGCTAGATACAGGCAATGACAACTATGGCACACTGTCGTATGCCTACTTCATGAAGCATCAGAAGAATATCGTGGCTCAGGGCAAGGCCGATATTGAGAGAATTGCCGGGCATGGCGGCATACGACAAGAGAATATTTACCATCTCTACAACTATCCTTTCACACTCGCAGGCAAGCAAGTTACACTGCCAAGAATGGACGTTTATGCAGACAATCATGAGGCTCAGCCAGTCTTCGGAATGATGGCTTTCAGCCAATACAACAAGCTTGTCATCAACCTTTGTGATATGTTTGTACTGGCTGAATAATAGTCTTTTCGTCACAAGTATAACATACAGATTATCAAGCCATTGCGTACACGCTTACGAAAAGGGCCTTTTTACAACACAAAATAGGCCCTTTTGGCTTGCAAAATGGGTGCTTTTGCAACTTAAAAATACTATTTTCAGATAACAAGATGGCTGGACGTGGCGTATAAAGCGAATATTCAAAGATTCAAGGCGTAAACTGCCAGCGTACGGTCTACGCCTTTTTATACATCTAAATAAATGAAAAGCAAAGTGAAAACTATCAGGAGATGAACCTGATTTCAGAGATAATAAATGTGCCAACCGACTCGTTGAGCCTCCGTACCAGCTCTCCACGCCGCATGGACAGGTCGGCACGCAAGGCCGGATGGTCTATCCTGACAAAAAGAGTCTGGTTTTTGATGAACTTGCCAGATGTGTAACGCGCCACCGTCTCACCCGCCACGGCCTCCCAATTGTCTATCAAGCGCTTTTGTTGCAAAGGAGCTTCGAGCCCTTCTTGCCTCAAAAACTTGTTAAGCAGCTCTGTCAAAGGCTTCACTTCGCGTCTGAACATATCACAATTCCCTTTCGTTTATCTCGCCATCCCGCACGGAGAAGAGCTTGAAATCGGATGACACGTGCTCCAAAATCTTGTCAAGATGGTCGCGGTTAGTATCTGTTATGAATATCTGACCATAGTCATCGCCCGCCACCAGGCTCACTATCTGCTCCACACGGCCAGCATCAAGCTTATCGAATATATCGTCCAAGAGGAGCAAAGGGGTTGTCTTGCTCGACGTATTCTTCAAGAAAGCAAACTGAGACAGCTTCAGTGCCAGCACAAACGACTTGTTCTGCCCCTGACTTCCCTCTCTCTTCATGGGATAACCGCCTATCAGCATCTCCAAATCATCGCGATGCGAACCGTGCAAGGAATAGCCCATGATGCGGTCTTTTGCCCTGTCACGCTGTATAACATCCAGTAACGGACCGCGCTGGCAATGAGAAACATAACGCAATGAAACAGATTCTCTGTTCTGCGAAATGGCCTGATAGATGTGTTGAAAGATAGGCTCCATGTCATTTACAAAGCGGTTGCGCTTCTCGTAAAGCACCTCGCCATTGGCCGCCATCTGCTGTTCCAGAATATCCATAAGGGAATCATCGCCAGTATATTCTTGTTTCAGCAGGGCGTTGCGCTGCTGCAATGCCTTGTTATAACGCCCTAAAGCCTCCATATAAGCATGATCATACTGTGATATAACCACGTCCATGAGATGTCTGCGGGCATCACTTCCGCCATGTATAAGACTTTCGTCAGACGGCGACACAAAAACAATGGGTATCAAGCCTATATGTTCTGAGAACCGCTTATACGATTTTTTATTACGCTTGAACGTCTTCTTTGAGCCACGTTTCAGGCTGCAATAAATCTGCTCATGGCCTTCGCCATCATCGTGAGCATAGTCACCTTGCAGCACGAAATAGTCAGCATCGTGCGTAATAGACTGAGAGTCAACTGAGTTGAAGGCACTCTTGCAGAACGATAGATAATATATGGCATCAAGAAGATTGGTTTTCCCCTCACCATTGCTACCTATCAGACAGTTCAGCTTAGCTGAGAAACGAAGCGAGGCAGAACGAATATTCTTGAAATTAATGACCGATAAATTCTCTAATACCATATACCGTAAAATGTAAAAACGATGCAAAGATAATGCATTTACGGTTCAAAAACGAAAAAAGTCAGTGCGAAATTTCAATATATGAGATTAATTACGTAATTTTGCAACGCTTAAACAAAGATGTTGAAAACTACAAAACATTAGATAATAAATGGCAAAGAAAAACGAAACGAGAGCTACAGAGAGTGATGCTCTCAACCAGTCTGAAGCGCTATTCCTCAGATTCAAGAAACCCATCATCATAGCTGTATGCGCTATCGTGGTGATTATAGCAGGCATTATTCTTTACAACAACTTCGTGGCAGAGCCTCGCGAGGATGAGGCAAGCACCGCATTGTCAAAAGGACAGACATATTTCGCTGCCCAGCAGTACGACAAGGCACTCAAAGGTGATGGTGCCGGCTACGCAGGATTTATCAATATAGCCAGCGACTACAGCAGCACAAAAGCCGGAAACCTGGCCAATCTGTATGCCGGACTGTGCTATGCTAATCAGGCAAAGCCCGACTGGAAGTCAGCACAAGAATATCTTGACAAGTTTGACACACAATCTGACCAGAACATATCGCCTGCCGCAGTGGCTGCAGCAGCCAACGCATACGCCAACAACGGCGACTTGGCCAAGGCTGTAGACCTCTTCCAGAAGGCAGCTGACATGGCAGACAGCCGCGCTTTCAACGATGCCAACAACTCATTGTCGCCCGTCTTCCTCAAAGAAGCAGGCATGTTGCTTGAGAAGCAAGGCAAGAAGGCTGACGCTTTGAAGATATATCAGGATATAAAGAAGAAGTATGTGAACTCTCCTGCATATCAAGATATAGACAAATACATAGAAAGGGCATCCAATTAATGGCAACAGCACTCCATAACTTATCTGACTACGACTTTGAAAGTGTACCCGATGCCAGCAATATGTGCTTCGGCATAGTGGTCGCTGAATGGAATCATGAGATAACAGGTGCCCTGCTCGACGGTGCCGTAAAGACTCTAGAGAAGCACGGAGCACTGCCTGAGAACATACATGTAAAGACTGTTCCGGGTAGCTTTGAGCTCATTTACGGAGCCCACCAGATGACGCTCAACGGCGGATATGATGCCATCATCATCCTGGGAAGCGTGATAAGGGGCGAGACTCCCCACTTCGACTACATCTGCCAAGGCGTTACCTACGGCATAGCACGGCTCAACTCAACCAGCGAGATACCCGTTATCTACGGCTTGCTCACCACAAACGACCTGCAACAAGCAAAAGACAGAAGTGGCGGAAAGCTGGGAAATAAGGGCGACGAATGTGCCGTTGACGCCATCAAGATGGCCAAATTCTAAAGAAAGGAGCTTGTATGACACTACAGGAAATGCTTCAGGCATACGACTTTGAAGAGATTTATCCGGAGATAGGACTGATGTATCAGCCTGCAAGAAAGCAGCGTGAGCTCTACAGAAGGGTGTATGACGCGCTCATCAACATCAAAGCTGTAACGGGAAAGAAAGCCATACGCTATGAGTTGATGCACGATCCTGACACGCAAGAGTACTTTTACGGGGCCGACGACCGGTGCTTTCAAACCACTTGGGAGGCGCTTGCAGGCAAGCAAGTGAAGAAAGACAGCGATGTAGACCTTACTCCTGAACAGATGCTTGCCAACTGCCTGCTCAACGCGGTGCTCATAGCAAGAAAGCCAAAGGGCTTTTAGACATTACAAAAGGCACCCTAGGCCGGCACTTACCGATAGAAACGACACGCTCTGACAGAGCAAAACACAGAACAAGAAAGTGGGAAACTGACTTCATGTAGCATGAGTCGGCTTCCCACTTTTCGTATTCTTGCGCTTCTGGCAATGGCTTGATACAATTACAAACAGCCACTGTGAGCTCCTTATAACATCATTCCTAGGTGCTTACAACCGAAGTAAGAGACGTGAGGAGAACGCTGCTACGAGCGTCCTCCCCACCCTATCTGACTACTTACCAACGTAAGTCACCTTACGCAAGTCGGCATCTGCCGAGCTGGTACCCACCATCAGCTCATACTTACCGGGCACGTAGCGCATGGTGTTAGACCCAGCATCCCATGTGGTGAGCAGACTCTTGTCGCGCAAGCTGAACGTAACCACCTTGCTCTCACCCGCTTTCAGGCTAACGCGCTGATAGCCTCTGAGAGAGCGAAGCGGACCGTTGACATCGGCCACCCTGCGAATGTAGAGCTGCACTACCTCGGTTCCGTCGCGCCGGCCCGTGTTGCTCACGCGCACCTTCAGCTCATCACGCTTCACAACAGGGTTGTCTATGCTAAACGTTGTGTAGCTCAGTCCGTAGCCAAAGGGGTAAAGCGGCTGACCCGTAAAGTAACGATAAGTGCGGTTGGTCATGCGATAATCAAGAAAATCAGGCAGATCTGCCGTTGAGCGATAGAACGTTATGGGCAGCTTTCCCGTAGGATTATAGTCGCCGAAGAGTACATCAGCCACGGCCGTACCACCCTGCTCACCGGGATACCAAGCCTGCACAATGGCGTCAGCATTTTGTGTTTCGGGCATCAGGGCGATGGCCGAGCCGGAGAAGTTTACGTACACCACACGCTTGCCGGCCTTATGCAGGGCGGCTATGAGGTCGCGCTGAACTTGCGGAAGCTCGATGTTTGTGCGGTCACCACCCTTGAATCCGGCAGCATCTACCTTCATTTCCTCACCCTCAAGGCTAGGCGATATACCACCGGCAAACACCACTGTGCCGGCATCACCCACCTCTTCGAGCAGCTGTTGCGTGGTGGGCGTGTACTGACGGGCCACATCAAACTGCATCAAACCGAAGTCCTTGTCTTGGAAATATTCTATTACGACCTGATAACTTTTGCCCTTCTGAACGTTCAAAGGAGCATTGATATGCTGTATACGAGCCCTTCCTTTCCACACATCAGCCAGCGTATCACCATTCACTATGAGCCTGGCGCCGTCGTCAAAGGCCAGTGACAGGATAACCTTCTCCGTATTCTCCGGCACAAACGTGCCCTCATAGCGGGCCGAGAAGCCCTCAAGGTTGACACCGGGAGCAAACACCGTGGCACCGCCGTTGCTCAGATTGAAGGGCTGTGACAGCACTTGCGTAGCGGCAGGAGTGCCTTGCATCTTCATATTATTCCAATACGTGACCTTCATACCCTTTGCCCCATCGGGCGTATGCATCTTATCATAAAGGCTTTCGCTTACGTCAGCGGATGTAAGACCGCAGCCCCTGACATACCTTACATTGCCTCCCAGCTTCTGCCTTACGGCCTGCAGCAAGGTAACAGTGCGCGTGGGATAACCGTTATAGTTGCCCCACTGCATGGCAGAGTCGGTTGCATTTGGGCCCATTACCACGATGTCGGCAGCGTTTTTAGGCAGAGGCAGCACATTATTCTTATTTTGCAGCAGCACCACACCCTCGCGCGCCATGCGCAAAGCCTGCTCTTTGTGCTCCTTACATGCCACAACCGACATGGGAATCTTGGTCCAGGGATTAAGGCTGTCGGGGTCCAAGTCGCCCAATTCTATACGTGCCTGCAGCAGACGCACCACGCTTGTGTCTATCGTAGCTTCTGTTATCTCGCCCGCTTTGACAGCCTCCGGCAATGTGCGGTAGTTGCTTCCGCACTCCAGGTCAGTGCCTGACCTGACGGCCATAGCCGATGCCTCATGGGCATTTTTGGTCACTTCATGATGCCCGGGTTTCCAAAAGTCAGTGATGGCAGAACAGTCTGACGTGACCAAACCCTTGAAGCCCCATTCGTTTCGCAATATCTGTTGCAGCAACCGCGTGTTTCCGCAGCACGGTTCGCCATCCAGTCGCTGATAAGCACACATCACCTCAGCCACATGGCCGGTTTGAACAAGCGCCTTAAAGGCCGGCAGATAGGTTTCCCAAAGGTCGCGCATGGGCACGTTCTCCAAGTTAAAGGTGTGGCGGTTCCACTCCGGTCCGCTGTGCACGGCAAAGTGCTTGGCACACGCCAGCAACTTTTTGTAAGGACCGTTGACTGGCCCTTGCAGCCCGCGCACCACAGCCAAGCCCATACGTGTGGTGAGATAAGGATCTTCGCCATAGGTTTCCTGCCCCCTTCCCCAACGCGGATCGCGGAAGATGTTAATATTAGGTGTCCAGAAAGAGAGTCCGGCATAACGCTTCAAGCTGTTGGTGTGACGGGCCAGCGTGTTCTTTGCCCGAGCCTCATCGCTGACAGAAGTGAACACATCTTGCAGCAAAGCGTCGTCGAACGAGGCCGCCATGCCGATGGTTGCGGGGTAGACGGTGGCATAACCATTGCGTCCCACGCCGTGCAAAGCCTCGCTCCACCACTGAAAAGGCGGTATGCCCAAACGGGGAATGGCAGGCGACACATCTTGCATAAGAGAGGCCTTCTCTTCTAACGAAAGCCTGGAACAAAGGTCGCGTGCCCGCTCTAGAGGGCTGAGCCTGGTGTCTTGATAAGGATAGGTTTGCGCTCCGGCCAGCAGAGCGACTGAAAAGGTAATTCCGGATAGTAGAAGTTTAAGTTTCATGGCTTTATGTTTGTTTCGTGCAAAGATAAGATTTTTCTTACAGATACACAACAAAAGAAGAGCCGAAAAACATCTTCAGAATTACATTTCTGCGAAGTTGAAAGACGGGAGACATTTGCCTAGCAAGTAAAAGCGGCCTTTTTACAAGCTGAAAATGCCTATTTGAGCCTGCAAAAAGGCCTGTTTTGCAACGCAAGAAGGCCCGTCTTGCCGAGAAAGCAGCGTAGTGTTGTTAACCCACTGGCGTGCAATGGTTTACGGGGAAAAACCCAAGGATAGGACGTATGAAGCCCTGGCGAAGAACGGGTAATGGCAAGCTGACAAATAAGATGGGGCATCTCACGTTTTTAGAGCGAGGAAGGAGTTATTCGGAAAAGTTTCCTTACTTTTGCAAACAGGAAAAGAACATATACCCATGAGGAAATTATTTTTCGTGGCCATCATCCTGCTGGTGGCCTGCAAAGGAGGCAAAAACAACTCAGCGGCGGTGGACCAGATAGACACCACGCAGATGATGCTGCAGCGCATCAGCCAGTGCAGCAAGCTCTACACGACAGAATATCACATACATAAGATTATAACTCACGACGACAAGCTGAGTTTGAAAGGCTCTATCATGAATGCGCCGTTCAACATCAACCTGCCTTTAGGTCAGCGGCAAATAGCCATTCCGATGAACGCTACGGTGAAAGGCTACATCGATATGGGCAGCATAACGGCCAATGACATACGCCGCGACGGCAAAAAGCTAACCATCTACCTGCCCGAGCCCAAGGTGGCTCTCACCTCAAGCAGCATAGACCATAACGAGGTGAAGCGGTATGTGGCCCTGATGCGCTCTGACTTCAGCGATGCAGACCTGTCTAACTATGAGCGGCAAGGGCGGGAACAAATAGTGAAGAGTCTGCCCCTGGCCGACATACAAGCTGATGCTTGCCGCAGCGCCGCCAACGTGCTGATACCCATGATGACGGCTTTCGGCTACAGGCAAACCGACATCACCATCACCTTCCGGCATGATCTAACGCCCGACGGCATAGCCATCAGTAACGCAATCGAGGCTCCCGCCGAGACCAACCGGCCCTAGCGGGGGCATGAAGCTTAATAAGCTGTCTTGTCAGTCTTGGCGCTCCACATGGCAAAAGCCTTGCTGGCCTCATCGCGCATGAGCACGACAGAGGGTATGGAGCGCTTTTCCGGGCTCAACGGAAGCTCGCGATAGATGAGTTCATCGTCGAATCCGATGCGCGCGGCATCATCTCGGTTGTTGGCAAAATATATCTTGCTCAGGCGCGCCCAGTAGATGGCGCCCAGACACATGGGGCAGGGCTCGCACGACGT
>DLDC01000125.1:0-3096 GCA_002480935.1 Prevotella sp. UBA7782
GACGGCGAGATAGCCGAGAAGATTAAGCAGCTGTTCGACCTCAGGCCCAAAGCCATAGAGCGAGCCCTGAAGCTGCGCCAGCCTATGTATCTGGAGACGGCAGCCTACGGACACATGGGCCGGAAGAACGAGGTGGTGGAGAAAACCTTCACCAGCCGCTACCACGAAACAAAGACCATGAAGGTGGAACTCTTCACATGGGAGAAGCTAGACCAGGTGGAGAAGCTCAAAGAAGCCTTCGGGCTGTGAGTAGCCAACAGCCTCACAGAATGATGTTAACAACCGGGGCGGGCTGCCCGGCAGTCCGCCCATAATGATAATAAAATGCTGCAAAAGGCGCATATACCCTATAAGTTACCCAAGCAAGAGGCTCTGCCACACGGCAAGCAGCAGGGCACAGAGGCACCGCACAGCGCACTGCGATTTCTGAAGGTGCCCAAGACGAAACTGCCATCCGATATCAAGCTGCAAGACCAGAGCTTTTTTGCGGGCAGTCCCTACTATCATCCGGAGCTGGGAGTTCCGCACACAGGAATGCTGGGCGACCCCGTGCCCTACTCGGTGAGCAACGACAACATGCTGATAGGAATGCTGCTGGGATGCTTCGTGCTGGCTATGATAGCGCTGAGCAAGTCGCTCAACTTCATCATCAGGCAGGCCAAGCACTTCTTCTACATGCCCCGGCGGGCGGCAAACGTCACCGAGACTTCTTACGAAGTGCACTTTCAGTCGTTTCTCGTGCTGCAAACAGCCCTGTTGCTGAGCATGATTTTCTGCATGCTCAAGCCATATACAATAGACGGTATGACTACGGGCAACGCACAGCTCATAGCAACAGGCGTACTGACAGGCATCATCACACTGTATTTTCTGCTGAAAAACATTCTCTACAGAGTGGTGAACTGGACCTTCTTCGACCGTAAAAAAAATAAACAATGGATAAAGACCTGGCTCTTCCTTACTGCCCTTGAAGGTGTTGTACTGTTTCCTATCACACTCTTGCAGGTTTTCTATAGTTTTCCCCTGTCAACGGTATTGATTGCCACGGGGGTAGTGGTGGGTTTGGTTAAAATACTTGTCTTTTATAAGGAATGGAGCATCTTTTTTAAAGGAAGAACGGCTTTTCTGCAAAATATTTTGTACTTTTGCGCCCTAGAAGCAATGCCACTATTGGCTTTGTTGGGTATTTTGAATATTGCAGGCAACTATTTGAAAGTAATTTTTTAGGGTATCAATGGTAAAAAAAATATTAATATCTCAACCCAGACCTACGAGCGAGAAGTCGCCGTACTTCGAAATTGAAAAGCGATATGGCGTGGAATTCGTGTTCAGACCATTCTTTAAGATAGAAGGACTGACCCCAAAGGAGTTCCGCCAGCAAAAAATCAATGTTCTTGACTTTACTGCCGTTGTGTTCACATCACGTCATGCCATTGACAACTACTTCAGGCTGGCCAAGGAAATGCGCATAAACATACCTGAAGAAATGAAATACTTCTGCGTGACAGAGACCATAGCACTCTACATACAGAAGTATGTGCAGTACAGAAAGCGCAAGGTGTTCTTCGGCACAACAGGCAAGATAGAAGACTTGCTGCCCACCATGGTGAAGCATAAGGCTGAGAAATATCTCGTGCCGCTGAGCAGCGTGCACAACGATTCGGTGAAGACGCTCCTCACATCCAAGAAGCTCAACCACAAAGAATGTGTGATGTATCGCACCGTGAGCAACGACTTCACTGACGAAGAGAAGAAGTCATTCGACTACAGCATGCTCATCTTCTCAAGCCCTACAGGCGTGAAAGCTCTGAAGAAGAATTTTCCTGATTTCGAACAAGGCGATATTAAGATAGGCGCATTCGGCCCGGCAACGGCCAAGGAGGTGGAAGCGCAGGGCTTCAAGCTCACGCTCACGGCTCCCTCAAAGGAGTATCCATCCATGACAAGTGCCCTGAATGCTTATCTGAAAGAAAACGAATAAGGCAGCAATGACATCCGCAGCCGAAGCATACACACTGGGCAAGGAAGAGCGGATATGCAGCAAAAAGCTCATTGAAAAGCTCTTTAAAGGGGGTAGAAGCAAATCAATGGTGGCTTACCCCCTAAGAGTGGTGTATGCGCAAAAAGCCGACGACGAGGGCGAAAACGTACCCGCCCAGATGCTGGTGAGCGTTTCTAAGAGGCACTTCAAGCACGCCGTAGACCGCAACAGGGTGAAAAGGCAGGTGAGAGAGGCCTACAGAAAGCATAAGCATACCGTGACGCAAGCCTTGGAAGCAAAGGGCGGAGGACACCTCATGATGGCCTTTGTTTGGCAAGACAATGCCCTGCACGACACGGCAGAGGTGGAGAGAAAGGTGCAAAACCTGCTGACAAGAATAGCAGAACGACTATGAAAAGCATCAAGACCATACTGCACAGCGTGTCGCACGCCATAGCCTGGCTCATGGTGCAACCCATCGTGTTCTATCAGAAGTTCATTACGCCCTACACGCCGCCCTCGTGCCGCTTCACGCCCACATGCTCTGAATATGCCCGGCAGGCCATTCTGAAGCACGGACCCATCAAAGGTTTGCTGCTCGCAGTGTGGAGAATACTGCGCTGCAACCCATGGGGCGGCTCGGGCTACGACCCTGTGCCATGAAAAGAACAATCAGAAGAACATTAGAAATTATCATTCAAAGAATATAACATAAAGATTATTTCGATGACAAAGAACTTTGTTGAAGAACTGAAATGGAGAGGCATGCTGGCCCAAATCATGCCGGGTACAGAGGAATATCTGCTCAAGAACGTCACATCAGGCTATCTCGGCACTGACCCTACAGCCGACTCTCTGCATATAGGCCACTTGTGCGGCATCATGATGCTGCGCCACTTTCAGCGCTGCGGACACAAGCCTTACCTGCTGGTGGGTGGCGCTACGGGCATGATAGGCGACCCCTCAGGCAAGAGCCAGGAGCGTAACCTGCTCGATGCCGACACCCTTTACCACAACCAAGAGGCCATCAAGAAGCAAGTTTCACGTTTTCTCGACTTCGACGGAAACGAGCCTAACAAGGCTGAACTGGTGAACAACTACGACTGGATGAAGGA
>DLDC01000125.1:3154-3402 GCA_002480935.1 Prevotella sp. UBA7782
GTGAACTATATGATGGCCAAGGAGAGCGTGCAGCAGAGGCTTAACGGTACGGCACGCGACGGCTTGTCGTTCACGGAATTTACCTATCAGCTGCTGCAAGGCTACGACTTTCTCTATCAATATCAGCACTACGGCGTGAGACTGCAGCTGGGTGGCAACGACCAGTGGGGCAACATGACCACCGGAACAGAGCTCATCAGGCGCACCCTGGGCAACGAGGCTGAGGCCTTCTGCCTCACCTGCCCGCT
>DLDC01000125.1:3413-14454 GCA_002480935.1 Prevotella sp. UBA7782
GACGGCAAGAAGTTCGGCAAGACAGAGAGCGGAAACGTATGGCTCGACAGAAACAGAACCACACCCTACACCTTCTATCAGTTCTGGCTGAACGTGAGCGATGACGATGCCGAAAGATATATCAAGATATTCACCGACCTCGACAAGGAAACCATCGAGGGTCTGGTAGCTGAGCATAAGCAGGACCCCGGACGCAGATTGCTGCAAAAGAAGCTCGCCGAAGAGGTGACAACCATGGTGCACTCAAAGGAAGACCTGGACATGGCCATCGCCGCCAGCAACATTCTCTTTGGCAAGGCTACCAAGGAAAGTCTGGTGAAACTAGACGAGGCTACGCTCAACGATGTGTTCAAGGACGTGCCACACTACACGCTCGACAAAGCTCATCTGGGCGAACCGGCCGTGGATATGTTCACGCAAGAGGGCTGGGACATCTTCCCAAGCAAGAGCGAAATGCGCAAGCTGGTGAAGGGTAATGGCGTGAGCCTGAACAAGGAAAAGCTTACTGCCTTCGACAGACCCGTAACAGCCGAAGACCTGATAGACGGTAAGTACTTGCTGATGCAAAGAGGCAAGAAGAACTACTATCTCATCACGGTGAAGTAGTAAATGACATTGGCAATGCGCTTTTTTTGAAACAAAATAGCAAAATTATTTGGTAGTGGCCTGAAAAACCACTACCTTTGCACACAAGATTGTCCCATGGTGTAATGGTAGCACTACAGTTTTTGGTTCTGTCAGTGGTGGTTCGAGTCCGCCTAGGACAACTTTCAGGTGTCATTGGATAACTCCGATGACACCTTTTTTGGTATAACAGACCTCAAAAACATTATCACAGAAAGACCAATAAACATGAAGAACCTTCAACACATCATTCTCTCAGCGGCACTTCTGAATATCTTTATGGAGGCAGGAGCACAAGATGCCACCTTCAGCTCGTTTAAGTATCAAGGCAACGACAGCCGGTTCAGCGAGCAGATAGACCCGCACAACCAGTATTACAACCCTATCCTTGCCGGATTTTATCCCGATCCATCGGTATGCAGGGTAAAAGACAGCTACTATCTGGTTAACTCTTCGTTCGCCTTCTTCCCCGGCGTGCCTCTCTTTAAGAGCTCCGACCTGGTGAACTGGAGGCAGGTGGGCAACGTGCTGGACAGAAACTCACAGCTCGACCTGAGACATCAGAAAACCTCGGGGGGCATCTTCGCGCCCGCCATCAGCTACAACAAAAGCAACAAAACCTTCTATATGATTACCACGAATGTGGCAAAAGGCAACTTTGTGGTCAAGACGCAAGACCCTGAAAAGGGGTGGAGCGAACCTATATTCCTGCCTAAGATAGACGGCATAGACCCCTCGCTGTTCTTCGACGACAAGGGTAACGGCTGGATAGTGCACAACGCACCCGTCATGGGAGAGGCGGCTTACGAGGGACAGCGCGCCATACGTCTGCTCAGATATGACGTAAGGGGCGACTCTACCGTGGGCAATCCCATCGAGATAGTACGCGGCGGAACGCATGTAGATGAGCATCCCATCTGGATAGAAGGTCCGCATCTCTACAAGCGGAGTGGCTATTACTACCTGATGTGCGCCGAGGGAGGCACAGGATTCAGGCATAGCGAAGTGGTGTTCAGGTCGAAGCATCTCACGAAAGGTTGGGAAGAGTGCCCTTACAACCCCATACTGACACAACGTTCGGGTATAGACGAGAACCGAAAAAATCCCGTTTCATCGACAGGACACGCCGACCTGGTAGAGGCAAAGGACGGCAGCTGGTGGGCCGTTTTCCTGGGATGCAGACCGTATGAGGGCGACTATTACAACACGGGGCGCGACACCTACTTGCTGCCCGTGACGTGGAAAGACGGCTGGCCCATCATACTTGAGAAGGGACGGGTGTTGCCCAACATAGTAAGAAAGACAGACTTGCAGCCGCTCAGGGCCATCGATGTACAGCTGACGGGCAACTTCAGCTATACAGATAACTTCGACAGTACTAGGCTCAGCACGAGATGGATGTTCCTGCGCAACCCAGCGCCTAACGCCTACAGCACCGGTAAGGGTCTTATCCTTCACCCCTTAGCATATAACCTGTCACAGAAAGAGCCACTCTCGGCGGTCTTCTGCCGGCAACAGCACACATCGTTCAGCGCTGAAACCACGCTGACCTTCGAACCACGCAGCAGTAAAGAACTTGCCGGAATGTCACTATTGCAGAACGAGAGCCATTATTTCATACTGGGGAAAACTCTGCGCGAGGGTACACCGGTCATCACACTGACGCGCTGCGACGATGCGCCTATCGTCATCGCATCGGCTTTAATCACCTCAAAAGACTCGCACGAGCCCATCAGGTTGAAGGTTGAGGGCAACGGAAGATATTACAGTTTCTTCTTCGCTGTGGGCAACGGAGCGTGGCAAACACTTGCTACAGGCGTGGATGCCAGCAACCTCAGCACGAAGAAATCAGGCGGTTTCATCGGCACATGCATCGGCCTTTACGCCACAAGCAACAACTAACGCAGGGCTAAAGCCTACGATCAGCCATCAAAGACTGTAGGCAGAGCACATGAAAAGTTGATGGAATGGACTTTTTCTATATCAAAGCATGGAACCAATAGCCCAATAAACGAAGCAGACAACCTTCTCGTCACATAAGAAAGTGGCCTGCTTCGTTTAACTATACAATAGAAAATATCCGTCGGGCAATGCCCTGTTGCCTAACATGATAAGCTAGGCAAACTCGTCACCCCGCTTCAGCTTCAGCTCATTCACATATTTCTTGACAAGCGACGATGAGTCTTCGCGCTTGCAAATGAACAGTACATTGTCTTTCTCTGCCACGATATAGCCATCCAGACCGTTGATAACAGCCAGCCTGCCTTTCGGCAGTTTGATGACATTGTTGTGCGCATTCTCAAGCAAAGCCTCTGAATCTATCACCACATTGTCATCCTTCGTCTTGCTCATCGCCTCATAAACACCGTGCCACGTGCCCACGTCGGCCCAGCCAAAGTCGCACTTCTGCACATACACATTATCAGACTTCTCTAATATGCCACTTTCTATCGAGATGTTGGGATAAGCCGGAAAATACTCCTGAATGAAGTTATATTCATCCTGCAACGTGAAGTCGGGCTTCTTCTTGTCAAAACCCAGCAGCACCGAAGGCAGGAAAGAGCGAAGACTCTGCAGCAGATACTGCACATTGGCCAGGAACATTCCCGTGTTCCAACACCACTCGCCACTGTCCATGAACATCTGCGCAAACTCTCTTTCAGGCTTTTCTATGAAGGCCTTCACCTTGAATATATCATCCTCTCCACTGTGATTTCCTACCTGTATATAGCCATATCCGGGTTCCGGACGCGTAGGTTTCACGCCCATGGTGAGCACCGTTGCAGAGTGACTCACAAAGTCCATGCCCTCAAGCACATTGTGCTGGAAGGCCTCCTCATTAAGCACGATTTGATCGGAGGGTGAAATGATGATGTTGGCTTGCGGATTGAGGCGCTGAATGCGGTGCGCAGCCCACGCCACACTGGGCGCCGTATTACGCTGTATGGGCTCTTGCAAAATGTTGTCGGGCGATAATTGCGGCAACTGCTCACTCACTATATTGCCAAAAGCCTTGTCCGTATTGACGAAAATATGGCTGGGTGGTATAAACTTAGCGAAGCGTTCGAAAGTCTGTTGCAGCTGACTCTTCCCCACTCCGAAGAAATCCATAAACTGTTTAGGGTAAGATTGGCGGCTGCATGGCCATAACCTGCGTCCTAACCCACCTGCAAGAATAATGCAATAGTTGTTCTCTTTTATTGTCATTGCCTAAGTAATAGCTTTTGATTATGCACACGAAGTTAGGCAATATTGCTGAGAGCAACAAATATTTTAAGGATTTTCTACTTAATGTTGGTTTCATTTAATGTTTACATTCTTCTATCATCTACAAACAACAAGATTGTTGAAGAAAGAAACATTGGCACTGCACGAGTGCCCAATGAAATCACTCTATGATGCGACGAAGCCCCCTGTAGAGTCGGGAATAATAATGCTCGTCGATATCCGATATGGTGATGCCGTTGCTGCAACTGGCATGTATAAACCTAAAACCACCGTCGTCTTCCACCTCGCATACGATACCCACATGGCCGATGCGCTGTGATGAACCGAAGAAAACAAGGTCGCCCACGTGCACGTCACTGCGATCTACCGACAGTCCCTCACGCCATTGGTCGCGGCTTGAGCGTCCCAGAGTGATGTTGAGCGACTTAAAAACGTAGCTGGTAAAGCCCGAACAGTCGAAAGAAGAGGGGCCCATGCTGCCTCTGCGGTAGGGACGGCCAAGATATTGACGTGCTTTGTCGATGACCTGATCGCCTGTTACGTTGAAGAGAGCCTCAAACTCTGAGTGCGCCTCATCAAAGGCTGCGAGGTTGGCAGGTCTGGCCAGCTCGTCTGTAGGGTCTGGCTCACCCGCGAAAGAAAAGGTTGGGAGAATGGAAACGAATAATAATAAAAATGCTATTTTCTTTGCTTTACTCATGCTTTTTCTTTGAATTTGATGTAAAGGTACTAAAAAAAGGCAGTTACGAAAATCACATTTACACTCGTTAGGACGATTGTTAAAAACAAAAATTCGCTGAAATAGTGTATAAAACACTGTTATTTGGTTATTTACACACTTAACACAAATCAATCGTAACTTCATTTTTTAAGGTTTTTGCGTATTTTTTAAGGCAAAAAGTTTACGTTTATGCATAAAAAGAAGTAAAAAATTCATATTATGAAGCATTTCATATCAAGATGATAAATTATGCTATTTTCAGCCTATAAATCTGATAGTATCTCGCCCGGATTAGCGCCTCAGAGAACGCAAAACCACATGGCCACACCCAACAAAAATGCAAGTCCGATCGTCTGAACTTCCGTCTACCCGCATACAACCCATGCTCTTCACACAGCAGGGAGGCATTCTCGATGCCATACGCACATACAGGGGCAAAACAAAATAGGCACTATTGGCTTGCGAAATAGGCATTATTGGCTTGTAAAAAGCATGGTTTTGCAACGTAAAAGTGCCTATTTGGGAAAACAGCCTTACACATCACGGAAGGCTGAATGGTGCATCACAAGGTACTGAACAGTGTGGTGCATCTGCCATAAAATAGTGACAAAAGGCAGAAAACGTTGCAGAAACGAATTTATATTACTATCTTTGTGGCTCAAACCAAACCAAATAACAACTTAAAAGTATGAAACAGAAACCAACCCTCATTGCTATTTGCGCCTTGGCGGTAGCCTTGGCACCGGCTGCTATGGCTCTTAACCTCACACCGGTAAGGCCGCAAGGCCGCACTTTAACACCCGCACCCGCCACACCAAGCATCACCGTGGTGAAGGCAAAGCCCTACGTGCGCCACGCCATGAAGAGCAAGAGTGGCAGTCTGACGGCCGACTTCACCGTGCAAGGTGGGGCAAGCCAGGACACCATCTGGAGCGAAAACTTCGACAAGGGCGACGCGCTCAGCGCATGGACAGCCAATCAGGGCGAAGGCAGTGAGATTACCTTCACGCTGAAAGCCACCACCGGCAAGAAGGCATTCTCGGCCATCGACGCCTCTGACGTGCAGTCGCTGCACATCGACGGACCGTTACAGACTTACAAACGCACCATAGGCACTCTCACCAGCGCCCCCATGAGCGTGACCAGCCAGTCTATGTTCCGCGGTTACGCGTGGGTGAGCCCCACCATGAACGACTATGCCGTGCTGAGCGTTACGGCATCTGATGACGACTTCAGCACGCAGAAAGAGCTATGGAACAGCACTCAGGCCAAGCAAACGGGATGGGCTGCCATAGAGGCTAACCTAGACTCGTTTGCCGGAAAGCAGGTGAAGATACGCCTTACCTACGGTCCCGGCACCAAAGACAACTTTAAGTCGGGCGGCTATCTGGCCGACTTCTACGTAGACGGGCTCACCGTTACAGGCGCAAGCAGCGTGAGTCAGGTAGAGGTATTGACGGGCGAGCCCGTGAAGCTGGCCAATCTGTCGGGCGACGAGGCCACTTCGTATGAATGGAAATTCCCGGGCGGCACCCCTGCAACATCCACCGAGCGCGATCCCGAGGTGGTTTATACCCTTCCGGGCACTTATGACGTGACGCTGACGGCACGCAACGACACCGACAGCGCCACCATCACACGCCCCGCCTTTGTGAAGGTAAGGGGACAAAAGCCCACGGCGGCCATCACCGCACCGGCACAGTTCCGCTATAACCTGACGGGCGAGCACTTCGTGGCACCGCTGCTTCCCGTGCAGTGGAAGGATGCCTCGACGGGCTATCCCACCAGTTGGACGTGGGGATTCTCTATGGGCGACGACCCCACAACAGGACTGGCCAACATGGTTTACAGCCATGAGCAGAACCCATGGATAAGCTATAACGCGCTGGGAAGCCAGCAGGCCGTGCTCGTAGTGGAGAACGACAGCGGCTCAGTATATACGTATGACAGCTGCTATGTGGCTTACAGCGGCCTGGCCGACAACATTCTGGGCAGCGACAAGGGTGCTACCGTATATGATATGGAGAGCGACGGCACCTTCCCCGGAGCCAACAAACTGGGCGTATCGGCCATTGCCGAGAAGTTCTCGCGCCCCTCACGCCCCATGAAGATTTGGGGTGGCTACGTGCTTTGCACCGAAGCCACAGCCTCAGACATATCCGATCAGGTGCACCCCATCACCTTCAGCATTTGCAAGAGTGAGAACGGCGTGCCCGGAAAGATGCTCGACATGGACTCTTGGACAATACCTGAGCTGGGCTATGCCATCCGCACAGCCAAGGGTATGGTGCAGATAACCTTCAACAAGCCCGTTGTTGTGGATGATGAATTCTTCTTGGTGATAGACGGTCTGCCGCAGAAGAACGACAGTCTGAAGCTGAGCTTTGCCATGACCAACATGCGCAGTGAGGGCAACACACTCTATATGCGCAAGGCCGACGGCACTTGGCGCGAGCTCACCGGCTACTTCCAGGAGGCTCCCGGCGGCCAGGCGTCGCTCTATGCCTTCCTGAATGTGGGGCACAGCGTGATTACTCCGGTGGCTCCCAATGACAAGGGCACGCTCGTGGCAAGCACCGACACCATTCATGCAGGATGCACAGAGGGCATAACCAAGCAGCAGCTGTTCTCTTATCTGGGCTACCGCTATGTGTCGTCGAGCCAGCCCTGGTGTAAGATAACCAACAAGCCCAACGGTCTGACGCTCGACACGCTGAGCATATACTGCGAGGCTCTGCCCGCAGGAGGCGCCATGCGCGAGGCCGTGCTCACCTTAACCGACAGCATAGACACGGTGAAGCTGCACGTCATTCAAGACCCTGCCACAGCCATCAGCCGTCCTGCAGCCACTGAAGGCAGGCACAACGTAAGGATATTCAGCCTCGACGGCCGCGAGCAAACGGCATGTCCTAACGGTCTGCAGGGCTTGCCCAAAGGCGTCTACATCGTACGCGACGAGCAAACGGGACAAAGCCGAAAGGTCGTTGTGAGGTAGCCGAGAGGCTGTAGCAGCATAACAGCACCCCGGAAGGGCATTGGATAATAGGCAATAAGGGCGTGGCCACGTGACAAGACGGGCCGCGCCTTTATAATGAATATACGTTAAAGCCATACCTAAAATGAAGGATTTCTAATTGCTTTTGTTTGTTCCGGCAAAAGAAAACACGTAACTTTGCACACAATGAACAAGTTGCTGCGTAAAAGACGCGTTGCGGCATGGGTTCTGCTGGCAGTGTTTCTGCCTATGCTCTTGCTTGCCTCGGCCCATCGTCATGAGCCGCAGGCCAGCCACGACGTTACGTGTTACGCCTGCTTGCATCATCTTCCGCACAGCGGCCACCTCTCGGCCAACTCGGCAACAGGCCTCAGCTGTGTGCTGTGCCACTTCCTGTCATTGCCTTATGTGGCCGCCATCGTCTTGGCTGCCATCGTCTTTTTGGGCACCTCACTGCCCTTGGCAGTGCGCCAGGCACCGGCCGGCACCAGCGCAAGCCATGCCTCCATCACCCTGAGAGGCCCACCATGCCTATAGCATAAGCAACACCACCCCACTCCACACCTTTTTTCTTATTCAACAAAACAAAGCTATAAGCATGAAAAAAATATATTTCATCATGTGTCTGATAGCATTGTGCCTGTGCGTGAAGGCTGAGCCCGTCATGCCCAAGGCATCGCTTTCAGGACACATCACCGACGCAACAGACGGCAGCCCACTCATCGGCGTGACCGTGATGATACCCGAATTATCTACCGGAACGGTGACCGACACCACCGGCTATTACGCCTTCAGCAACCTGCCCAAGAAGGTGCTCACCCTGCAGGTGAGCTATCTGGGACACCAGACCATTATATATAAGGTGGACCTGAACAACCGGCAGCACGCCGACTTTGTGATGAAGGAGGCCAACGCACAGCTCAACGAGGTGGTGGTGACAGGCCTTTCGGGCAAGAGCCTGCTGAAGGATTCGCCCGTGCCTATATCGTATGTGAGTGCGGCCACGCTGGCCACGACAGCCTCAACCAATATCATCGACGCGCTGAGCCACCAGCCCGGCATATCACAGATAACCACCGGAGGCGGCATATCCAAGCCCGTGATACGCGGATTGGGCTTCAACAGACTCGTCGTGGTTGACGACGGCATACGCCAGGAGGGCAACCAGTGGGGCGACGAGCACGGCATTGAGGTAGATGCCAACAGCGTGCACGATGCCGAAGTCATCAAAGGGCCGGCATCTCTCATGTATGGCTCAGACGCGTTGGCAGGTGTCATCGTGCTGCATGGCTTTCCGCCCATGGCAAGAAATACCTCTGAGGGCGACCTCACAGCCGAGTATCAGAGCAACCAGGACCTCTTTGGCTACTCAGCTGACTTCCGTGGCAACCGCAACGGCTGGGTATGGAACGGCAGATGGTCGCAGAAGCTGGCTCACGACTATCACAACGCAGCCGACAACTACGTGGTGGGCTCGCGGTTTAGCGAACAAGCGGCGCAAGCCATGGCCGGACTGAACGGCAACTGGGGCTACAGCCACTGGCTGCTGAGCTATTATCACCTCACGCCGGGCATGGCAGAGGGCGACCGTTCTGACGACGCGGGCAGCTATGGCAAGACATTGCCCTTCCAGCAAATACATCATTACAAGGTGGTGACCGACCATTCGCTCTTCTTGGGCAACGGTACGCTGCAAGCCATCGTGGGCTATCAGCAGAACAGAAGGCAGGAATATGAGGAGAGCAAGGATGCTCCGGGACTGGACATGCAGCTGCATACCATCAACTACGATGTGAAGTATGCCCTGCGCAACACACAAGGCTGGCAGGCCACAGCGGGCATTAACGGCATGTGGCAGCGCAACCTGAACCGTGGCTCGGAGTATCTCATCCCCGCTTATCAGCTCTTCGACGCCGGTCTCTTCGCCACGTCGGGTTATAAGACAGGTGACTGGAGATTTTCAGGAGGCTTGCGCGTAGACCACCGGCACATACATGGCTTTGCGCAAGACGATGTATTCAGCACACTGAGCCGCTCGTTCACCAGCGTGTCGGGCAGCGTGGGAATGGTATTTGCGCCCAATGAACACACCAACCTGCGCCTGAATGTGGCCCGGGGCTTCCGTTCGCCCAACCTGAGCGAGCTGGCCAGCAACGGCGTGCATGAGGGTACGCAGCAGTATATGCTGGGCAACGGCTCGCTGAGCGCCGAGCACAGCTGGCAGGCTGATGCCGGATGGGACTACACGTCGGCCATGCTCACCACGCAGTTGCAGGTGTTTGCCAACTTCATAGACAACTACATATACGCCAGCCGCGTGGCCGGAGCTGAGCAAGAGGGCGTTCCGGTGTACCAATATACGCAGGGCGACGCCCGATTGCTGGGCGGTGAGGCGCTCATAGACTTCCATCCGGTGGAGCAGCTGCACTTTCAGAACTCCTTTTCTTACGTCAACAGCGTGCAGTTGCACCAGCCCCGAGAGGCCAAATACCTGCCTTACACACCCGCGCCAAGGTGGAACAGCGAGCTGAGGTATATATTCATACGCGACGGCCAGACCCTTGACAACACCTTCATGGCACTGTCTGCAGAGTGCAACCTAAGGCAGAACCACTTCTATGCACTCAACAACACCGAGACGGCTACGCCTTCCTACACCTTATTAAATATATCGGCAGGCACCGAAATCAAGTGGAAGCGACGCAAGCGGGCTGCCATTGTCCTTACGGCAGAGAACATAACCGACCGCGTTTATCAGAGTCATCTGAGCCGACTGAAGTACATCGGCGGCGTGAACCCGGCCAACAACCGCTCCGGACTGTTCAACATGGGGCGCAACATCACGGCAAAAGTAACCTTCTATCTGCCCTGACAAGAAGTCAAGAGCAGCACGACGAGGCCGCAAGACGCACGCAGAGGCATCTTGCGGCCTTTGTTGTAGACAGGCGTTATACATGAGGCCAACGGCGATATCACACTAAGCGCGCATGTTCGGACCGGCCTAGGAAGGGGCGTATTAGCCATATTTAATATAGGAGCCCACTTTAAAAAGGGGCATATTTTGAATCCAGTCTGACCAGTGTGGTCATTCTGAGTGAAACATAGCAATCGGCTCCGCTGGTGAATATCTGTCGAGAAATCGCTTTGAAAGAGCCGAAAGCTTCTCTGATAGGCCCGAAAAGGGCAAATATCGATCTTTGAAATGTTGAAATCTGGAATATTACCATCCTTCGGAGGTTCATCCACATACATCTGCTATATGCATGCATACGATGTTTGAGCAAGCCCCTGTATCGGGTCTTGCCATTACGTGTATGAAAACTGTATTGGAACATGGCTGCTTCAACGTTATTCCGTTTATGCTGCTCCTCCAAAGGAAGGCTTTCTATCTGCTTCCTTAGCTGATAGGCTTTAATGTCTTTGTCTTCAAAGTAACGCCAACCGGTTTTGTTGTTCCATGGGATTCTCCATCG
>DLDC01000026.1 GCA_002480935.1 Prevotella sp. UBA7782
CCCGAGATGCTCGACAAGCACCGCGTGCTGGCCATTACAAAATGCGATTTGCTCGACGATGAGCTGATAGACATGCTGCGCGACACGCTGCCCACCGACTTGCCCGTGGTGTTTATATCGTCTGTGACGGGTAAGGGCATCAACGAGCTGAAGGATGTGCTGTGGAGAGAGCTCAACGCAGAGAGCAACAAGCTGCAGGAGATTACGGCTGAAGACACTTTGGTGCACCGCGACAAAGACGTGAGGAGCCTGGCTCAGGAAATAGAAGACGAGGGCGTTGGCACCGACGACGTGCCTGAAGATGAGCCTGAAGATGATGTAGAAGACTTAGAAGACTTTGAGTACATCGATGAGTGAGCCATTCTTACACAACTATTTGTTCTCCGCGCGCATGAGAGCGTTTAGCACCACGCGCCAGGGAGGCGTGAGCAAAGGCCGTTATGCCTCGTTCAACATCAACCCTTATTGCGGAGACAATGCTGCTGACGTGTCAGCCAACAGGGCCTTGCTGGCCGGAGCGCTGGGCATAAGCACCGAATGCATCGTGCTACCGCACCAAACACACGGCACGGCATCTGCCGTCATAACGCCCCAATTCTTCACCCTCAGCCCCCAAGCCAGGCAGCAACAGCTTGAGAGTATAGACGCCCTGCTCACCGATATGCACGATGTGTGCATCGGCATATCTACTGCCGACTGCATACCCGTGTTGCTATACGATGAAGAGCATCATGCCATAGCCGCCATACATGCCGGCTGGCGGGGCACCGTGGCACGCATTGTGCAGCACACAGCCAGTCGTATGCAGCAGCTCTACGGCACCGACATGTCACTGCTCAGGGCCGTGATAGGGCCCGGCATATCGCTCGAAAGCTTCGAGGTGGGCGACGAGGTGTATGCCGCCTTTGCCTCAGCACATTTCGACATGAGCCGTCTGGCACGCCGCTATCCGGCCATGCACCCCGCCGGTGCCACACAGCAGAAGTGGCACATCAACCTGCCGCTATGCAATCAGCTGCAGCTGGAGCAGATGGGCGTGCCGTGCTGCAACATCTTCCAGTCAGACATTTGCACCTATGCCCATGCCGATACCTTCTTTTCTGCCCGGCGTCTGGGCGCTGACTCCGGCAGAATATATACAGGCATCATGCTCATGAAGGGCTGAGAGAGTTCCTCACTTCTTGCGTAAAGCCCAGAAAGCCACGGCACTGGCAGCCGCCACATTGAGCGAGTCTACGCCGTGAGCCATGGGTATCTTCACCACATAGTCGGCTTCATGCACCACCTTCAGCGGCAGCCCGTCGCCTTCCGTACCCATGATGATGGCCAGTCGCGGCTCAGCCAGCAGGCGCTCATCGTCCAGCCCCACGCTATCGTCGGTCAGAGCCATGGCCGCCGTCTTGAAGCCCAAGGCCTTCAGCTCTTCCACACCGTCGGTCCAAGCCCACGGCACCAGGAACACATTGCCCATCGATACCCTGATGGCCCGGCGATTAAGCGGATCGCACGAATTGCGCGTAAGCAGCACAGCGTCTATGCCCAATGCTGCCGCACTGCGAAAGATGGCACCAATATTGGTGGTATCCACCACATTATCTATCACCACCACCCTACTCGCACCCTTGCACACAGCCTCGGCCGATGGCTGAGCAGGCCTTCTGAAGGCACACAACACGCCACGCGTAAGTGTATAACCCGTAAGCCGGGCCAGTACGTCACGCGCTCCGGTGTACACGGTAAAGTTGTCAGCCACCTTACCCTCCTGCCGCATGTGCTCTATGATGTCCAACAACTCGCGCGCGTCGCCCTCTATATGTCTGCGTTCGCACAACAGTTTTACGGGCACATATCCTGCCCGCAAAGCCACAAGAATCACCTTGGGGCTCTCGGCAATGAAGAGCGCCTCTTCAGGATGCAGCCTATTGCGCAGCTGAGCCTCAGTAAGCCGGCTGAAAACGCTCACCCGCTCATCATCTGCAGAAGATATCTCTATAACTTTCATCTCGTTTCTGTTTTCCATGCAAAGGTAGTGAAAAGCGCCGAATGCAGCAAGCAAGTATGCCAAATGGCCTTTCTTACCCTTCAAAAAAGTCAGACTTAATTTTTAGCAAAAAAACTAAATAATTACTTGTTTAATGTACATTAAATTGCAAATACAAAATATTTTTTATTAATTTGCATCTTATAAGCTCCTTGTAAAGCAGGCCTGAAAGAGCAAATTGTCATAAACGTGACAAAAAAATATTGATTTTTATTTGGTCGGTTGAGGTTTTTTGGATATATTTGCGGTGTGAAATAACAATTTGACACTAATAACATAAACAATTTAAACCTTATACTACTATGGAAGTCAACAAGATTATGCAGGCCTTGGAGCAGAAGCATCCGGGCGAGTCAGAGTACTTACAGGCTGTGAAAGAAGTTCTCATCTCTATTCAGGATGTCTACAATCAGCATCCGGAGTTTGAGAAAGCCAAGATTGTTGAGCGCATCGTAGAGCCCGAGCGCGTGCATGAGTTCCGCGTGCCATGGGTAGACGACAACGGCGAGGTACAGGTGAACATCGGCTACCGCGTGCAGTTCAACAGTGCCATAGGCCCGTACAAGGGCGGACTGAGGTTCCACCCCTCCGTCAACCTGTCTATCATGAAGTTCCTGGGCTTTGAGCAGACCTTCAAGAACGCCCTCACCACGCTGCCCATGGGTGGCTGCAAGGGTGGCTCCGACTTTGCCCCGCGCGGCAAGAGCGATGCCGAAATCATGCGTTTCTGCCAGGCTTTCATGGACGAGCTTTACAGATATATAGGTCCTAACGAGGATGTTCCGGCAGGCGACATCGGCGTGGGCGGACGTGAGATAGGCTATCTCTTCGGCGAGTATAAGAAGCTCACGCACCGCTATGAGGGAGTGCTCACCGGCAAAGGCATAGAATGGGGAGGCAGCATCCTGCGCCCCGAGGCCACAGGTTATGGCGCGCTCTACTTTGTTCAGCACATGATGCAAAGCCACGGCCTCGACCTCAAAGGCAAGACAGTAGCCATATCAGGCTTCGGCAACGTGGCATGGGGTGCTGCCAAGAAGGCCAACCAGCTAGGTGCCAAAGTCATCACGCTGAGCGGACCTGACGGATATATATACGACCCCGAAGGCATCAGCGGCGAGAAAGTGGAATATATGCTTGAGCTCAGGGCCACAGGCAACGACGTTTGCCAGCCTTATGCCGAGCAATATCCCGAGGCTACGTTCTTTGCAGGCAAGAAACCATGGGAGCAGAAGGCCGATGTCTATCTGACATGTGCTACACAAAACGAGCTGAACGGCCAAGATGCCGACCGCATACTGGCTTATCACCCACTCTGCGTGGCTGAGGTGAGCAACATGGGCTGCACCACAGAAGCCGTAGAAAAGTTCGTCGCCGCGCACCAGCTCTTCGCCCCCGGCAAGGCCGTAAACGCGGGCGGCGTGGCCACATCAGGCCTTGAGATGACGCAAAACTCCATGCGTCTGCACTGGAGCAAGGACGAGGTAGACCAGAAGCTGCACTACATCATGAGCTCTATACATGAGCAGTGCGTGAAGTATGGCAAGCAGCC
>DLDC01000032.1:0-1501 GCA_002480935.1 Prevotella sp. UBA7782
TCATGCTGCAAAGCCGGCAAAGGATTGCTCCCCAGTATCTGGGGCCACTCTAAATTCATGGAGGTAACCCACGCATTGTCTCCAGAAACAAACAATTTGTCGTTCTGAACATACCTCACAGAGTATCTGTGATAATCGCTCTCTTGAGCCGAAATGCCTAATGACGAGGCCAGAAAAGCCAACAAACAGATAACCCATGCCGGCACCTTGCACTTAAAAAGAAGAGATTTCATCGTTCCAACCAGTCGCTTAATTTGATATGTCCGCTATATCTTATAGGCTCTCTGTTCTGCATATAGACGTTCAGATAAGCCGTTCCGTTATCAAAGACAGACAAGTCGAACTCATATCTATCCTCTTCATTCGAGGCATTAATAACGATATAGGTTTGGTTATTGTCCGTTCTCTTGGCCCGATAGCTCGTCATCCGGGTAGTGAAATCAAGTCCCAATCCTCCGCCGTAAGGTATATTGTAGGCCCTTCCGAAGTAAGGCAGGTAGCAATCTATGGTGTCATTATGTATGGAGATGCCCCATTCGTGCACCAAAGTGCGTGGCATGAACCTGTTGGGAGACATCATATCCACGAGCACCTTATAATGTCTGTCATGCAAACGCTGCTTAACCTCGTTGGTTCTCAGAGCTTCCATCTGCTCTTTAGAGAGCTCATTACCATTTTGATCATAATATTTCTGTGCGCAGCTCATCAGCATCAGCACAGCCAACAAACTTAGAATAACCTTTCTCATAATGCTTTTTATTTGTTGCGAAGATAGCAAATAATTTGCAAAACGAGACTAATATCAGCGCTTATTTAACTTTATTATGTGAACGTGAAAGTTATTTTGAACTTTCAAGAGGTGTTGCCTTGGGCGCTTCCATCTTCTCTACCTTAGGTTTAGCCAACTTAGCCGATGAAGAAGAAGGCAGTGGATTGGGGTCAGAAGAGAGGTCGCTGTTCTCTGTGTTGCCCGCATCCGAGGCCGAAGCGCCCGACGAATGCGGCGCGTTCTCCGTCTCAGTGCCCAGGTCGTCGGCATCTTTTATGCCCTCACTAGCCTCATCTTTAGCGGCTCTTTCATCTGTTTCGGTAACCACATCCTCCTTCTTAGCCTTCGATTTGGGGAAAAGATAATCGCCAACAATGTCTACTGTGTCCAGTTCAGCCTCTCGCCTCACCTTATCCAGCTTGTCCTGATCATTCAAACTCGACGAATCATCAGTAGAGAATGCCACATGATAGATAATAGCCAGCAACAGAATAACCAGCAAGCCACATAACACCTTAAACCAAACAGTGTGCCTGAAGCCCTTGTGCATAGGGTCGCCGACATACTCAGTCTTCTTTACGAAATCCTCCAACTTAGACTTATCCATCATTCTACGGTATTTTTTATCTGAGTGCAAAGATACATATTTATTTCCAATCACAGAATAACGAGCCACGATAAAGTTGAGCCAGAACCGCATCCGAGCCCTTACCTATATATAAATAAGGTGTA
>DLDC01000032.1:1539-7582 GCA_002480935.1 Prevotella sp. UBA7782
CATCATTACGGAAAGACCTTGAACTTCACTCGCCAAAGAACCTTTCCATTATTCTCAAAAAGCACAGAAAAGAGAACTTATAAGACACCATTTAAAATTATTTAAGCATCCATCAGCCTTTATTAAGTTAATTATAATCACCTTGGGAGCCTACTTTGGCGCAAGCGAAGTCATCAAGCTCAAGAACAGAGAACCCGGTATCTTCAAGGGCGTATCTACTTACAACAACTACGTAGAGCAACACCCGGAGGCCGGATATGAGAAGATTGGCGTTTGGTTTGACGATAATTACTTCTTCGAACCCGATGACGACGGCAACGTGAACGGCATTATCAAGGTCAAGGGCTTCCGTCCTTACGTTGGTATAGGCATAGGCCGAGCCATCCCGAAGCACCGTATGGGCTTCCAATTCGACTTTGGCGCGCAGTTCTGGGGCAAACCTAAGGTGTATTGCCAAGGCCAAGAAGTGTCTAAACAAAGCGAGTACGGATATGATGATGAAGATGGTGACTTCATGAAAATAGCCAAGAAGATTGTTGTCTATCCCGTCATCAACTTCCGTATTGTTGGCCGAATCATATAACAGCAGCTTCTTTTTCTTACATCTTATAACCAATAAAGCGGTGAGGGAATTCTTTTTACAGATTCTTTCACCGCCTTATCGTTCTGTATAAAGCGCCCAAATGGCTGCCCCGCCGGTGGTTCCCCGCACAAACCGTCTTCCTTTCATCGGCTATCTGCCGTGCAACTACTATTCTTCCTCAGGCAAGACTATGGTGCGAAACCAGTCTTTCAGCACGCCCTTATAGCGGTTCTGGCTGTCGCTGCACAGCAACACCACCTGCCGACCATCCTTAAGCCTCGGTCCGAGGCACATGCCCTCATAGTTGGCAAGGCTATGTCGCAGGGCAGTGAGCTCCGTCTTCCAGTCGACCACCAGCTGTTTGCCCTCGTGGCCCGGCCATATCCGGTACACCTTATTGCGCACCCACGCGCCCAACTTGAGCTTGGGCACGTAGAACTCACGCTCCAGAACCAGCAGAGAGCCGTCGCCTAAGGCGGTGAGCTCGGCCACGCCATGGGCATCCTCTGCCCCTTTGCCCACGTGGCGGGCATGAGGTTGGTCCAGCACATAGGTGTAGTGAGCCACCTCGTTCAGGCTTCCATCCAGCTCCTTCAGCCTCAGATGCAGGTGCGCGTCACCCTTCAGAGGGCTCTCGTTGATGGTGAAGAAGTGGGCGGACAGCGTGTCATAGCACAGACTCTCCACAATGCTGTTGCCCACGCCCAGCTCCTTATAGTCTGACAGCGTGTGACTTGCGAGCACCTTGCCACCATATAGCTCCATGATGGTGGCCGTTTGCTCATTGGCTATGTAGATGTGGCCGTTCTTGGGGCAATAGGCCACGGCCTCAATATCCTCATTGCGCCCGCCATAATCGTTCCATCCCATGTTTTTAACAGAGAGGATACGACCGTCGGCATCCATATTTATCCTGAAGATATAATAGCCCGTGGCACTGCCCTTGTCGGTTATCACGGCATAATCGTCGCCTCCTATGCACGTCAGCCCGCTGTAGTTGCCGGGCGGGATAGTGGTGAATGCCCTTTGAGGCAACAGCTTCACGCCCGAAGAGATATCGGAAGGTTGCGGCGCGCCTGTCCATGCCACCGAGTCAGACACGCCATCCACCTTAAAAAAATTCAGGCTCGTGCCGGCTAAGTAGGCCCTTGTGCCCATTTGTTGGGCATGTAAACTCAGGGCCATGAGCAACAGACAACAAGTCAATAATCTTCTTATCATGCTATACGTATTTGTTTCCCGCAAAGGTAATAATAATCATTTGGCAAAGAAAAGTATTTTACTTTTTTAATGAAATCAAGCCGTTCAAAACCGGGCTATGCCCGTCTTGCCTTGCCAAACAGGCATTTTCAGGACGCAAGAACGGCATTTTCGCAACGCCAAACGGGCACTTTTGCCATGCAAGAAGGCCGTTCTTGGAAGTCGGTTTCAATCGTTTCAGCAACCAGTTGATATACAACACGTTATCAAGACCCTAGCACCACGCCTTTCAGGATGTTTCTTTACCTTGCCTGCCCGATGTATTCGCATCGACCAAAGTACGAAAACATTTTACAACAGAGCTCCGTCTTGCCCCGCCGGGCGAATGGGTTGACGCAAAAGGAGTACATATTTTCGACTTTATATCATGCCATATCAAAAAATTATATTACTTTTGCAACGCATTAGGTTTCACCCTCTGACGGGTGATGAAAAGGGAATCGGGTGGAAATCCCGGACAGTCCCGCTGCTGTAAGTTGTCCTTCAGGCGCGCAACAAGATGCCACTGAGAATTGTCGGGAAGGCGTTGTGAGCCGGACAACAGAGTCAGAAGACCTGCCTGGTGCATGTGTTTTACCATCGGGGTTCGAGGAAATTCTGAAGGAAAAAAGTAATATATCGGGTGAGATTACACTTTACAACCATCATCTTTTGTGTCTTTGCGCTTAGCGCGAAGGCGCAGAATGCCGTAACAGACAGTATCCAACAGCTGGACGAAGTAACGGTAAGGGCTCGTCGTATGCCGGTCAACGCGCTGTCAGCCAGTCCGGTGCAGGTCATCTCGAAGGATGAGTTGCAACTCACGGGGGCCACCGACGTAGGACAGGCGCTGAAGTATATGGCCGGCATACAGGTGAAAGACTATGGCGGCGTGGGCGGCATGAAGACCGTAGACGCGCGCGGACTGGGCTCGCAACACACGGGCGTGGTGTACGACGGCGTGCAGGTGGGCGACTGCCAGACGGGACAAGTAGACCTGGGACGCTTCACCCTGGGCAACATACAGAGCATTTATCTCACCATAGGGCAGGACGATGACATCTATCAAAGTGCCAAGACGGCGGCCAGCGCGGCCGTGGTGCACATCAACACACAGGCTTTCATGCAAGACAAGGGGCTCAGCACGTCGCTGCTCACGGGTTCGTATGGGCTGGCGGGGGCGTCGATGCTCGGCTCAAAGACGTGGGGCAGGTGGCATCTGTCGGCCTTTGCCGACTACAGAAGGGCCGAAGGCAACTATCACTTCAAGCTGAAGAACGGACTGCAAACCATCAGTCAGAAGCGCGACAACAGCGACTTGCACGACTGGCGCGGCGAGCTGAACGCGGCTTACAGCATCAGCAGCAAGCAAACCATCAGGCTGAAGCTCTACGGATACGACTCGCACAGAGGATTGCCTGGGGCTGTTATCTACGACAACCCATTGGCCAACGAGCGCCTGGCCGATAAGAACGTATTCGCGCAAATGGCTTACGAGAACGTGATGAGCGACCATCTGAAGCTCAAAGCAGCCATGAAGTGGAACTATTCGTGGATGCGCGACAATGACAATCAGGCCGGCACGCCCACCATGAACCGCTATATGCAAAACGAAGTGTATGCCACCACCACGCTGTGGGCACGTCTTTGCGAGGGACTGAGCGGTGCCGTGGCGCACGACTTTCAGTATAATTATCTCTCCATGACCCTACCGTCATGCCCCTACCCCACGCGTTACTCGCACTGGACAACGGCCGCGCTGCGCTATGCGCACGGCCTTCTCACCGCTACAGCATCGCTGCTGGCCACCCATATACGCGAGAGCGTGAAGCTGGGCGAGCCGTCGGGAGGCTTCAACCGCCTGTCGCCGGCCTTCTCACTGGCCCTTGACTGTGGACGGGGCGTGCGCATCAGAGCCGGATATAAGGACATCTTCCGCACGCCAACACTCTCCGACCTCTATTATACGGGCGTAGGCCGACGCTCGCTCAGGCCGGAGAAGAACCGGCAAATGAACGTGGGCGTGACCTATCAGGCACACGACAGGCATAGCAGAAGCACGCTGCAAGCCACGCTCGACGGCTATTACGGCAACATAACCGATAAGATAGTGGCCGTACCGCGTATGTTTCTGTGGCAGATGATGAACGTGGGCAAGGCGCGCCAATGGGGCGTTGATGCCACGCTCAGGGGCATGGCAACGCTCGCCCACGGCTACAGCGTGCGGCTTACGGCGGCCTATAGCTACATGAACATCACCGACCGCACCAACAAGAGCGACGTTTACTATGCCGACCAAATAGCCTATACGCCCCGCCACTCAGGCAACGCGGGCATCACATTGGCCACGCCGTGGGGCGACATGAGCTATCATCTCATCGCCGTGGCACGCAGATACTCGCTCGGCTACAATATTCCGGCCAACCGCGTGGCGGGCTATGCCGACCACTCAGTGACCCTCTCACGCCCCTGGCAGCTGGGAAAGGTGAAGCTAACTACCAAGCTCGACGTGATGAACATAGGCGGAAGAAACTATGAGGTGGTGAGATATTATCCCATGGCAGGCTGCAACTGGCGGCTGGGCATCACGCTGGACATGTAAAAGACAAATATTTTCAAACAATTAAAATTATATCATCATGAACAAAAAATTATTATCTTGGGGTCTCATCCTGGCCACGGCATTCACCTTTACGGCTTGTAGCGATGACGATGATGAGCCACTCACCACCATCGACTATGCCAATTACGCACATCTCATCTTCACGGCAGGTGCCGGAAACTATAATGCCAACAATGGCACAGTGGGCGCATTAGACGTTGATGCCAACGGAAATTACGTCTACAGTGACATTTATCAGGCCAAAAACCAAAAGGGAATAGGCGACGCACAAGACGTGCTGCCCCTGTCAAGCGAGGTGTATGTGGCTTGCACATCATCGTCTAAGATAGAGATTCTCAACAATGAAGGCGCGCTCATCAAGGCCATTCTGAAGCCTGGAGTACAGTTCCGCTACCTCGCTACCGACATGAAGAACGTGTATGTATCGGCTTATAACGGCTATGTTTACAAGATTTCGAACCATCAGATAACCGACAGTGTGAAGGTGGGCGGTAAGCCTGAGGCTATGTCGGTGGCCAACAACAAGCTCTATGTGAACATGAGCGACTATAATTATGACAACTCCGGCAAGAGCATATCGGTGATTGACCTGAGCAACTTCACCAAGACCAAGGAGCTGGAGTGCGAGTTGAACCCCTACAACCAGAGTGTGGCAGTGGGCAACTACGTTTATTTTGTGAGCACATACCACGCTGACAGGGACGGCGCATTGCAGCGCATAGACACCAAGACAGACAAGATTGAAAACCTGAACGTGACTGCTTCGGCCATTTCTTACGATAAGAAGGGCAACTCTCTGGTGTGTCTGCTCACAGGATATGATGCCAACTGGACTCTCTCAGTGAAGAGTTTCTTCAAGTATAACCTCACAACGGGTGCCAAGACTGAACTTGATCACTCGAAGTTCACATCACCTCAGCAGGTGAACGTAGACCCTCTGACGGGCAATATCTTTGTGATTGACAACCCAAGCTACACAGCTCCGAGCTCGCTCTACGTGTACAAGAACGACGGAACGTTCTTACAGGGCCCCATACAGATGGGCTATAGCGTGCAGAACGTGCGCTTCCTGGCAGAGGCTTACAAGTAAACTCCGAAGCAAGCAGGGCGCTTGCACGGCTTGAAACAAAAGTCCGAACGGTTTTCTTCTATGTTCAGGAGAGAATGGTTCGGACTTTTCTGTTCGCTCATCTCATGCCGGTGCTCTTTCCTAAGCACCTTGTTAAAAAAGCGAGAGTGCTCTTCTCCGTTTGCAGGAAAATAACTACCTTTGCACGAAAGGTGTCTGAAGAGGGGTGTATGCCCATCCGCCCACAGACCAAGACTCATGATATGAACCCACCAAAGTGATGACAGAAACGGCTAACAACACCCAACGCAAACGCATATATTGGCTTGACAACATCAAATGGTTCCTTATTTTGCTCGTTGTCCTGGGCCATGCCATACAGCACACCTACACTGATTTTGACCAGAAATGGCTGTTCCGGGCCATCTATTCCTTTCACATGCCGGCCTTCATGGCCGTTAGCGGCTATCTCGCCTATAGGGCTCAGGCAGCCAAGCCCCATGTGAGCACCTATGGCAAACGACTGCTC
>DLDC01000032.1:7587-17178 GCA_002480935.1 Prevotella sp. UBA7782
CTGGTTATACCTTATATAATATGGTCGCTTACAGCCGTACTTGTTATCAACGGCAGGGTGACAGGGACCGACCTGACCACTCTGGTGACTGATCCTGAGCAACATCTGTGGTTCTTATGGGTGCTGTTCTGGATATTTGCCTTTTTCGAAACGGTGAGGCTCATCAGCGCGCGATGGCCGAAACACGAGACCGGCATAGTGTTAGGCTCGCTTGTAATGCTCTATATGCTGGTATCCTTATGCCATACCCAACGGTTCGGACTGGGTTCAATGAAGTATTATTACATCTATTACTGCCTGGGATATTTTGCTCACCGGTATCCCAAAGCCTTCACCTTGCCAAGACCTGCGGCCTTCGCATTATTTATTTTATGGGGATTTGCAACGCATTATTGGCAAATGGCCCCCGTGGCAACATGGGTTCCAGACCTGCACATAGCGAGTGCCAAACTGATATACAAACTTTTTAACCTCGCCGTGGCCACATCGGCCATACTCGTATTGCTGAATGTATTTTCACGATACGCCGACAAGCAATATGCCACAACGCATTTGGGGCAAATAACACTGGGCATCTATGCCATCCATCAAACGGTTATCACTCTCTTGGCACAAAGCTTGAGCAGTCTGACTCCATGGCTTCTGGTGACCATAAACTTTACCGTTGGCTTGCTGGCATCACTGTTAATCATCTTCATTCTGCGCAAATCAAGAATCGGAAGATATATTCTTTTGGGAGAAAATCTGTAAACAGAAAACTGAATAATGCTTCTGAAACCATGCAAGGAGCAAGTCAATCCACCGTTAAAAAGCCCTAATTATATTGTTAGAATTTGCAAATCATTTCGTATATTCGTAATTTTGCGAACGTATGAAAAAGGTTCTTATACTTTGTACTGGCAACAGTTGCCGTAGCAAGATGGCACAAGCCGTTCTGCAAAGCATAGACGCTACGCTCTATGTACGGTCGGCCGGCACGCAGCCGGCACCATGTGTACACCCCATGGCAGTAGAGGTGATGAGCGAGGCGGGCTATCCCATCGCCGACCAACACCCACATAACGTTTCCGAATACATGAACGACGACTGGGATTACGTCATCACGGTGTGCAACCAAGCGCAAGAGTCGTGCCCCACATTCGCCGGACGAGTGCGGCATCGTGCCCATCTAGGGTTCAGAGACCCCGCTTCTGCCACCGGAACAGAGGCCGAACGAAGGGCTGTTTTCAGAGAAGTGAGAAACCAAATAATACATTCATTCAGCGCATTTTACAATCAACACATCTCAAAAGACAATGAATCAGAAGAAAGACTATAGCATCAAAGCCGAGCAGATAGCCCGTTTTGCCAAGGCACTGGCCCACCCTGCCCGCATAGAAATATTGCAGTTCCTGGCCAGGCAGAGGGAGTGCTACTTCGGCGACATACACGATGAGCTGCCCATAGCAAAGGCTACGGTGAGCCAACACCTCAAGGAGCTGAAGGATGCAGGGCTCATTCAGGGCACCATAGAGGCGCCCAAGGTGAGGTATTGCATCAATAAGCAGAACTGGCAATATGCCCATGAGTTGCTTTGCAGCTTCTTCTCGCAAGACATTCAGGGCTGCAAGTGCAACTGCGAGGGCAACGATTAAGGCTCACCCATCACCCTTTGCCACACCCGTTTTCATGATATGAATATTCGTAATTCTACAAATAACAAACTCATCATGCGCAAAACACCCATTCGCAGCATGGCAGTCATACTGCTCTTCATGCTCTGTCCGCTCCTTGTATGGGCGGGTGCGAAGGTTCCCAAGGCCACTTACGTAGAAGTGATGTACTTTAACGGCACGCTCATCGCCTTGCGATTGAAGCAACTGGGCGACGACGTTCTGCTCTCCACAACCGCCCCGGCCAACCACATCAACGCCCAAAAAGCGGAGGAAGCCGGCATAGACGTGGCCGTGATAGACGTGAAGAAAGAACTGGAAATGACAATTAACTAACACAAAACAAACATAATAAAAGATGGAAGAAAGACATATTGGTTTCTTTGACAAGTATCTAAGTCTCTGGGTAGCACTGTGCATAGTGGCCGGAATAGCCTTGGGCACGTTTCTGCCCGCACTGCCCCAGACACTCTCAAGGCTTGAGTATGCGCATGTAAACATACCCGTTGCCGTACTCATTTGGGTGATGATATACCCCATGATGATGAAAGTAGACTTTAACAGTGTGAAGAATGTGGCTCGACACCCTCGCGGACTGGTGGTGACGTGCGTGGTTAACTGGCTCATAAAGCCTTTCACCATGTTCGCCATAGCATGGTTCTTCTTGTTCGTAGTATTCAAGCAGTGGATTCCTTCCACGCTTGCGCAAGGATATCTAGCGGGTGCCGTGCTCCTGGGAGCGGCTCCCTGCACGGCCATGGTGTTCATCTGGAGCTATCTGTCTAACGGCAATGCGGCCTACACATTGGTGCAGGTGGCCGTGAACGACCTCATCATTCTCGTGGCATTTGCCCCCATCGTAGCCTTTCTCTTAGGCGTGGGAGGAGTGCAGATACCCTATGACACGCTGTTGCTGAGCGTGCTTCTCTTCGTGGTGCTGCCCCTCATAGCCGGCATACTGACCCGCACAAGTGTCATCAAACGTAAGGGTAAGGACTATTTTGAGCAGGTGTTCGTGCATAAGTTCGACCGTTACACGACGTTGGGACTACTGCTCACGCTCATCATTCTCTTTTCTTTTCAGGGCAAGACCATACTGAGCAACCCGCTGCACATCGTGCTTATCGCCGTGCCCCTCATCATTCAGACCTACCTTATCTTTGCCATTGCCTACTCATGGGCTTGGGCTTGGCACCTGCCCTACGATGTTGCGGCACCTGCCGGCATGATAGGAGCGTCTAATTTCTTTGAGTTAGCCGTGGCCGTAGCCATCAGTTTGTTCGGCTTGCAGAGTGGTGCGGCATTGGCAACCACAGTGGGCGTGCTGACAGAAGTGCCCGTTATGCTCTCGCTGGTACGCATAGCCAAAGCCACGAGGGGCAAATTTCACGGGCCGGACAATGCCCTGTGAAACATCAGAAAGCACACTTCTCGAAGGTCAGCTAAACTGTTTTTGTAAATAGCTGATATTCAATTACTTAGTAAAATAGGCACTTTTGCGTTGCGAAAGTGCCTATTTTGTTGCCCCAAAGTGCCTATTTTGCAATGTCAAAAGGCCGTTTCCAGAAATCAAGAATAGGCTTTTCAGCGTCAGAGTGAATATAGTGCAAACGCTCACGAGCCTATTTGTGCGTAGCACAACATACCTGTCAGCCTTCTGAAAGGCAGAATCGGTGACAGACTTTCAGCCCTCGTCTGTGTCGCCATACCAATCTTTGATGACCATGTAATGCTTGGCATACTCCTGTGCCTGTGCCTTGTCTATGCGCTTCATGAGCCTTGCCGGCACGCCCGCCCACAGCTCGCCGGGACCTATCAGCGTGCCTTCGAGCACCACGGCACCAGCAGCCACGATGCTGCCCTCGCCCACTTCGGCACGGTCTAGCACCACTGCGTTCATGCCAATGAGCGCACCATCGCGCACCGTAGCCCCATGAACAATGGCTCCATGGCCCAATGTCACGTCGTTGCCCAGCACTGCCGGCGTGCCATTGCCCTGATGTATGCACGCCAAATCTTGCACATTACATCGGTTTCCCATCACTATCTTGTCTACATCGGCGCGCAACACCGCGCCAAACCATACCGAACAGTCGTCGCCCATGAGGATGTCGCCGGCCAGAGTGGCGTTCTCCGAGAAGTAGCAACGCTCGCCCCAACGGGGTACTTTCCCCCTGACGGTTTTTATCAAAGCCATAACGTTAACGAATGATGTATATTTTTACCTAAAAAACTTGCTTCACTATCTCCACCACATTACGTGCCTTGCCCATCGTGTAATAGTGTATGGCAGGAGCGCCATGGCTCAGCAAGTCCTTGCTTTGAGCTATACACCACTCTATACCCACCTGATAAGCATCCTCCTTTGTGGCACACTGGTGCAGCGCATGCACCAAGTCTTCGGGTATGTCGAGGTGAAACGAGCGGGGCAACAGCCCTAATTGTCTTTGCGTGGAAATGGGTTTCAGCCCCGGAATGATGGGCACGGTGATGCCGGCAGCCCTGCATTGCCTCACAAAATCATAAAACTTGTTGTTGTCAAAAAACATCTGCGTGACGATATAATCGGCTCCTGCATCCACCTTCTCCTTCAGATGAAGTATGTCAGTCTCCATATTGGCTGCCTCATAATGCTTTTCGGGATAACCAGCTACGCCCACACAGAAGTCGGTAGTAATGCCCTCCTTCACGTTCGTGTCCATATACACGCCATGGTTCAGGTTGTTTATCATACCCACAAGCTCAGACGAGTGTGCAAAACCGTCGGGTTCGGGCATGAAGAACTTCTGTCCGGGAATGGCATCACCCCTGAGTGCCATCACGTTTTGCAGCCCCAGGAAGCTCAAGTCGAGCAGTTCGCTCTCCACACAAGTCTTCGACGCGCCACCACATATCACGTGCGGCACGATTTCTACATCAAACTTACGCATGATGGAGGCCACGATGGCCAAGGTGCTGGGTCGCTTGGAGAGCACGAACTTGGTGTAAGTGCCGTCTGGGTTCAGATGAAACTCCACCTCATCACGATGACATGTTACGTTGATGAAGGGAGGCTGAAACTGCAAGAGCGGCTCGACGGCCTGATAAAGCTTGGATGTGTCGCTGCCTTTAAGCGGGGGTACAAGCTCAAAAGAGGCAAAGGGGTGTCGTTGCGACTTGATGATGTCGATTACTTTTGTCATAGATGCGATGTTGTTTGATTATATATTCTTAGCCAGGAAGGCCCGCGCCGTGTCTTCGTCCAGCCCTGTCCGGCGGCAATAGTCGGCCAGCTGGTCTGCTCCTATCCTGCCCACTGAGAAGTATTGTGCCTCTGGATGAAGGATAAGCATGCCGCAAATGCTGGTGTCGGGCATGATGGCATAGCCCTCGGTGAGGCGTGCTCCCGTGCGCTCGGTGGCATTCACGGCTTCAAAAACGGTCTTCTTGAGTGTCTGGTCAGGACATGTGGCATGGCCAAAGGCCGGTCGTATGGCTTGTGTCGTGCCTAAAACGCGCTGCTGCATGTACACCGCGGCAGCCTCAGCTACCCGAGCACAGAGGGCATGTTGCATGAGTTGCTCATACGACTGCGCCTCATAGTGCCTCAATCCCCATGCCGAGAGAACGAAAAGACCCAATGGCGAACTGCCTTTTGGGGGCAGATAGTCGCTCAGGCACCTATATCCTCCGCGCTCGCTCTGGCTCCGCAGCATGGGCAGAGTAATTCCGTTATCGGTCAATATGTCGTTTCCACGGGCGTGGGCAGGCAGGAAGTCGAGGGCAAAGGTAACCTTTATGCTGCCCGACCTAATGGCTTCGTCGTAGGCATCCTGCGCCTCTCGCAGCGTCTTGGCGGCCTCCGGGTTCACCGTCATCTGCTGTATGGTCTCGCCTCTGAAGCCCCAAAAGAAGAGCAACATGCGCCAATCGATGAGTGGTTTGAGGTCTGTCAGCCTCAGGCGCAACTCTCTGGCACGCTCATTCAGCTCATCTACGGTGGGCAAAGGGGCACTGTGGTCATACCGGGGAGCCTTTCGGTTGGCCTCATCAAATGGAGTCAGCACCACCTTACTGGCCTCATAGTTCTGTCTTATCAGCTCTTGCTCTTCACGGTTTTCCGCTATATAATGCCTGTCTATCTGCACCTTCTTGGCCAAGAGCGACGTCTGCGACGCGTCACGACCATAGAGCACGCCTCCCTGATAGAGGGGAGCGAGCTTCACGGCGGTGTGCACAGCGGTGGTGGTAGCGCCTCCCACGATGATGGGCACATGCATGTGCTCACGCTCAAACAGCTTGCAGAGGTTCTCCATCTCCTTGAGCGAGGGTGTTATCAGGCCGCTCACACCCACCAGCAAGGGCTTCTCACGCTTCACGGTGGCCAGTATCGTCTCGGCAGGAACCATCACTCCGAGGTCAATAACATCGAAGTTATTACATCTCAACACAATAGCCACAATGTTCTTGCCTATGTCATGCACGTCGCCTTTCACCGTTGCCATGACCACCTTGGGCTTTTCGGCCAGAGAGCCTTGCTTGTTATGCTTTTCTATCTCAGGCTGAAGAATGTCTACAGCTAGCTTCATTATCTTGGCAGACTTCACCACTTGTGGCAAGAACATCTTGCCCTCGCCAAACATCTTGCCCACTTTCTCCATGCCAGACATAAGGGGTCCCTCGATAACCTTCACGGGGTCGCCGTCCGTTTGGGCCAGTGCTTCGGGGATATCCTCACCCAGATAGTCGCCTATACCCTTGGCCAGGGCGTGTGCCAGGCGCTCTTCTACGGGCTCGCGGCGCCAGTTGTCGGCCTGCACGGTCTGCTTTTCGCCCGCTGTCTGAGCCTTTACTTGCTGGGCCAAGTCAATAAGTTGTTCGGTGGCACCAGGCGTTTTGTTGAGTATCACGTTCTCCACGGCCCGCAGCAAGTGGGGTTCTATGTCGTCATACACCTGCAACATGCCTGGATTAACGATGCCCATGTCAAGTCCTTGGGCTATGGCGTGATAAAGAAACACTGAGTGCATGGCCTCGCGCACTACGTTATTGCCTCTGAAAGCGAACGAGAGATTGGATATACCGCCGCTGGTCAAAGCTCCCGGAAGATTGTTCTTAATCCACCCCACGGCCTTGATGAAGTCGATGCCATAGTTGGCATGTTCCTCAATACCCGTGCCCACGGAGAGCACGTTCACGTCGAAGATGATGTCGTGAGGGCTGAAATGCAGCCTATCCACCAGCAAGTGGTAGGCCCGTTGGCATATAGCCGTTTTGTGTTCATAGGTAGTAGCCTGTCCGTTTTCATCGAAAGCCATCACCACGACGGCCGCCCCCATGAGCTGACATTCATGTGCATGAGCCAGAAACTCGGTGTCTCCGTTCTTCAGACTGATGCTGTTGACGATGCATTTGCCCTGTGCATTGCGCAAGCCTTCAAGCACTGTAGACCAGTCGGATGAGTCTATCATGAGGGCAGAACGCGCTACGGCGGGCTCGCCGGCTATATATCGCAAGAACGTACCCATCTCCTTGCGGCTGTCGAGCATGGCATCGTCCATGTTGATGTCTATGATTTGGGCACCATTCTCTATCTGTTTGCGTGCCACCGACAGTGCCTCGTCATACTTCTTCTCGCCTATAAGCCTGGCAAACTTGCGCGATCCGGCCACGTTGGTGCGCTCGCCCACATTGATGAAGTTCTGTGTGGCCTTGTCAACCACCACGTTTTCCAGTCCGCTCACCACCAGATGATTCTCCGGCAAGGGCACTTGGCGGGGCGGCAAGTCCTTCACGGCAAGGGCAATGGCACGTATATGCTCCGGTGTAGTGCCGCAACAGCCTCCTGCAATGTTGATGATGCGCTCTGAGGCCATCTCCTTGATGTAGCGTGCCGTGAATTCGGGTTGCTCGTCATAGCCTCCCATCTCGTTGGGCAGGCCCGCGTTGGGATATATACTGATGTAAACCGGACAGTGTTCTGCCAGTTGTTCTACGAACGGACGAAGCTCTTTCACGCCGAAAGAGCAGTTAAGTCCGAAGCTAAGGATGGGATAATGGCTCACACTGGTGAAGAAAGCATCGAGCGTTTGCCCCGTCAGCGTGCGGCCACTACGGTCGTTGATGGTTGCCGAAACCATCACGTCAGGCATCTCACCCCGTTCTTCACCCACCTTGCTAATAGCATAAAGGGCGGCCTTGGCATTCAGAGCATCGTAGCAAGTCTCCAGCAACAGCACGTCAACACCACCCTGCAGCAAGGCTCGAGCCTGCTCCTCATAGGCCGATGCCATCTCTTCGAAGCTCACCGAGCGCAACTCCGGGTGGTTCATATCGGGGGCCAGGGTGAGCGATTTAGACGTTGGACCCATGCTTCCGGCCACATACACCTTTCTTGATTGCCTGTCGGCCACCTCGCGGGCTATGCTTGCACCCGCCCTATTGAGCTCGGCAGAAAGCTCCTCACACTGATATTCGCCTTGCGAGATGCGCTGCGAGCTGAACGTATTGGTAGTGATGATGTCTGCACCGGCATCTATATAGGCTTGATGAATGGCCTTGATAACATCCGGACGAGTAATGTTTAGCACATCGTTGTTACCCTTCAACGACACAGGCCAGTGGGCAAAGCGCTCGCCGCGCCATGCTTCTTCCGGCAGACCTTGGGCTTGTATCATCGTGCCCATAGCCCCGTCGAGAATCATTATTCTGTCTTTCAGTTCACTCTTTATGCTCATAAGGATGCTGTTTGGTGTCGGTTGTTCTTTCAAATTATCCGACAAAGGTACACATTTATTTCAGTTCAGCAAAGAGAAAGGCTAAATAGCAATCTTTCGAAAGCATATATTAGATTTGTATCAAGTGCACATAAAAGCATCCGAAGTCACGCTGTGACGATAAGGCAACGTGGCCGCTATATCCCAGTTTGTGGGGAAACAGTTTCGGGCATCCATCACCTTACTTTCCAAAACAGGCATTATAACCTGGCAAAAGTACCGTTTTTACAACGCAAAAGTGCCTATTTTACAACGTAAAAGTGCCTATTTAGCAAGACGTTTTGTATATCACTGATATTCAATTACTTGCCAAACAACCTTCAACAAGTCGAGAAGCGACTGTCATGTACGGAAAAACGAAACGTTTTTCGCATCTAAAGAATTTGTGTTATCTTTGCATTTGGATTAAAAAATCGCTGACATGAACAATCATTACCAACACATAGCCGAGGCCTTACGGTATACGAAGGCCGACAAAAAGGCGCAGCCAACCCTGGAGGAGATGGCTTCGCACGTGGGCCTCAGCCCCTCTGACTTGCAAAGGACATTCATTCGATGGGCCGGAGTAGACTGGGCGCGGTTCATGCAATATCTTAGCGTGGAATATGTCAAACGCATCTTGCAGACCGGCAATGCATCGTTGCTTGCCGCAGCATCATCCGTAGGACCGTCGGGCACGGGCAGGTGCCACAACCTCGTGGTGCATATAGAGAGCATAGCACCGGGCGAATACGGTCACGGGGGGCACAACTTGCAGCTGAACTATGTGTTTGCTGGCTCTCAGTTCGGCGAAGTGCTCATCGCCTCAACAGCCAAAGGCATCAGCTACATTGCCTTCACCGACGGCAAGAAAGAGGCTGCCCTGGCCGGGCTAAGGGGCAAGTGGCCGGGCGCAACGCTCGTGGAGCAGGCTGATGAGCATAATGCAAGCGCCGTGAAAGTGCTAGGCCAGGACCGCCACAACGTGCACGACGTGATGTTGCACCTAAGTGCCACGAACTTTCAACTGAAGGTTTGGGAGGCCCTGACCAGGGTACACATAGGGCAGCTTACCACCTACAGTATGCTGGCAAAGGCCATAGGGCAATGCAATGCGGTGCGTGCCGTGGGCTCGGCAGTGGCTGCCAACCCTGTGGCACTGCTCATTCCGTGCCATAGGGTGATACGCTCTACCGGAGAGTTGG
>DLDC01000032.1:17190-17542 GCA_002480935.1 Prevotella sp. UBA7782
TGGGGCACTATCACTGGACGGCGGAGCGCAAGGCGGCCATCATAGGCTGGGAAGCGGCACACTGCAATGGCCGTTTCGGGATGTAACAACAAGAGAACAGACTAGGGCGATGAGCCTGAACAAATATAAAAAAAGATACTGATATGAGCAAAGAAAAGAAAAATGAGTGGCCGGGACCGGCCGGACTGATACCCGTGACGAGCGGAAAGGCTGACGATGCCAACGTCATTAACCGTGCTTATCTTGACCACTTGCTGGTTGAGATGCGGGTAGTAGATGCCCAACTGCCCGACCTGGAGACTGAGATATTTGGCAGGACATACGCCCTGCCCATCATGATGCCGGCCTTCTC
>DLDC01000032.1:17564-17738 GCA_002480935.1 Prevotella sp. UBA7782
CTTCTCACACCTCAACAAGGTGGGCAAAGACGGCCGAAAGCCTATGACAGAATATGCTTTGGCAGCCCGGGAGCTGAATGTTCTGAACTGGGTGGGCATGGAGCCTGATGATGTTTATGGCGAGATAGCCAAGACAGGTGCCGACACGGTGCGCATCATCAAGCCGTTTGCCGA
>DLDC01000032.1:17782-22735 GCA_002480935.1 Prevotella sp. UBA7782
CAATCACGGGGCTGTAGCGGTGGGCATAGACATCGACCACATAGCGGGCAAGGATGGAGGATATGATGTTGTAGACGGCTTACCGCTCGGTCCGGTGCTGCAAGAGGACCTGAAGGCCTACGCAGAAGCGGCCAAACTGCCTTTCATTGCCAAGGGTGTGCTCTCTGTGAGCGATGCGCTGAAGTGCAAGGATGCCGGGTGCAAAGCTATCGTAGTGTCGCATCACCATGGCCGCATACCCTTCGGCATGCCGCCTGTGGCTGTTCTGCCCGGCATAGTAAAGGCGCTCAAAGGCAGCGGAATGCTCATCTTTGTAGACTGTGGCATAGACTCCGGCTACGATGCTTATAAGGCTTTGGCTCTCGGAGCCGACGCCGTGGCCGTGGGAAGGGGCATTTTGAAGCCCTTGCTCAAGGAGGGTAAGGACGGTGTAGTGGCCAAAGNNGCAACTGGCCGAGCTGATGCTGTATACGGGCATCTGCGACACACGCTCCTTCGACCCTACTGTGATACATACAGCGTTTTAAAGGCAACAAATTAGATGACTGTTACCGACGATATAACCCGCCAGCTCAGACTTTATGCCCATGAAGAAAAGCGCCAAGTGCTGATGCGTTTCTTCAAAACGGGCAAGGGAGAATATGGTGAGGGCGACCGCTTTATGGGTGTTATGGTGCCACAGATCAGAAAAGTGGCACGACACTATGCCGGGCTCAGCCTCAACGAGACAGACCATTTGCTGCAAAGCGAGTGGCATGAGGTGCGCGANNGTGCAAGAAACGGGCCACGAAAGATGCTTTCGACTTCTATCTTGCACACACCGGCCGCATCAACAACTGGGACTTGGTGGACGCTTCGGCCCCTACCATCGTAGGAGGCTATCTACTTGACAAGTCGCGTGAGCCACTTGACAAGCTGGCCGAAAGCCCCTTGCTGTGGGAAAACCGCATAGCCATGGTGGCAACCCTGCAGTTTATCAGGCACAACGACCTTGATACGACATATCACTTGGCCCAAAAGCTGATGCAACATCCTCATGACTTGATGCAGAAAGCCACGGGGTGGATGCTAAGAGAGGCGGGTAAGAAGGACGCCGAAAGGCTATACCGCTTTGTGGAAGCACACCGCACCGAGATGCCAAGAACCATGTTGCGCTACGCCATTGAGCGGTTTGACAAAACAACACGGGCACATCTGATGCGCAAGGACGACAAGTGAGCGATGATGCGAGGCCTGCACCAACGGATGAAAAGGGATATAACTAATAATGGGCTTGCCGGTTTCTGATGCCGACAAGCCCATGTCTTATATCTGAAGTATCCTCACGTCAGTCTTGCCACACCGACTTTTGGGGAGCCGTGGCATCTTCTTCGTTGCTCAGAAAATCTTTCTTTGTAGCCGAATCCTCCGGTCTCGTTGCGGCAGGAGCGCCGGGTGAGCCTGCCAAAATAGCATAACCACTGAGCTTGATGAGCTTGGTGATGGGTTTAACGTATTGTCTCATTATCTTATAATTGTCTTTTTACCATTGTGAATATATATACCTTTGGCCTGCGGAACGCCCTGAAGCCTTACTCCTTGCAGGGTATAATAGGCTCCGTTCTGTGTTTCCGGCATGACCGTAGCGTGGCTCAGGCCGTTGGTTACGGCCGTATCGCCAAGCAGAATGATGTTATATGACTTAGCCGAAGAGGCCTTGTCAAGATGCAAGTAAGCCTTGTTCTTGCCGATAGTACCCGATACTGTGTTGTAGAAACCCATCTGCATGGGATACTTAACGTCCGTGTCTACCGAGCCATCGCCTTTCAGTTTATAGAGCACATTGGTGAAAATGTAGTTGCCGTTGGTATCTGTCGAACCTATAGTAGCGTCTTTTTCATACACACCCACCAACTTATTGTCGGTCACATCTGCGAGTTTTCCTCCCTCATTCTGTGTGTAATAAGACGCGCTAAAGAGCGGAACGTCGTTCACATCGGCCGTGCTGCCAGCCAACTGCATGATGACACCCGTGCCCTTTGCCACGGCTGTGACAGCTTTCTTGGTCATCTCAGCCACCTTATAGTTGGTTTTGGTATTCACGTCAGTGGCACTTCCCGTCACGATATAGGCGTTGACAGCCTTTCCATAGAAGGTGTTGGTAAGACTATAGTCAACAGGATAGGCGCGCGCATCGGTAGCCCAACCATCAAACTTAGCCTTATAGCTCTTGACATCTGTAGCTACTGCCATCTTATAAAGGGTTACGTCAGAGGCTATGAAGCTGATGTCCTGACCCTCAACGGCACTGTTATTCTTGACATCATCATTGAATTCGACGACGTAAACATGCTCTTTGTCATTGTCATTCTTATAAGTATCGGCAATGGTATTGTCGGTTGCGGCTCCTCCTTGTGTGAAGTGGGCGTTGCGACTGTTCACTGCCAGCACATCCTTTACATTGGCCTTGATGTAAAGCTTGGCCCCTTTGGGAACATTAGGCAGGGTAAAGTAGCTGGTATTACCATTGAAAGTAAGGTTGACGATCTTGTTATTATCCACCCTTAACCGTATATTGTTGGAAACGTTCCGGGGCATACTCATCCTGATGTAGCGGTATTCGGGCAGGACAACAGGGGTAGTCTGGCCATTGGCAAATTTCAACTCATCGCCTTGAATCATGCCGGTTGAGTTCTTTTCTCTATCATTATAGTTCATCATATAGTCAACAGGGCCATTGTTTGAGCCTTTAAATTTACCCCAATAATAATAAGACGACCCACTATATTTGCCAAAACGTGATCCTGCTTGTACTGATTCGTCATTGAAATACGTGTAAGTTTCGCTCGTGATATTCTCAAAATCCCACGTATAAGGATATTGTGTTGCTTTGAGTTCCTCGGCATCTTGCTTCTTCTGCATCTTGAAGTAGTAAGTTACATCCTTCGCCATGGGCTTGCCAAGGGCACTTACCAATGCCGTGCGGGGAATGGTTACCTGATAAGTAAGGTCGTATTTCAGTTCGTCACCACTATAAGTCATGGTGACGGTTTTGTTATCATCAGAAAGTGTGAATAGTTTAGTGCCAGGATTACCTGCCCCGTAATAGATAACACCTTCAGAGCCGTTGACGGGTATAACATTGATGATAGCACCGGGAACCACCGACATTTCCTCGCTGAAAGTGGCTGAAATCGAGGCTCCATTGGTGCCACCATACACCACATCGGCTGATTCTGGGGTTGGGTGAGCCTCCGTATGACTGCTCAAAGAGGGCTCAGAAGTGGAGGTTACATTCTTTGTGGTGAAGTAAAACGTAGGATAATCAAGCGTTACTGGCTTTTGATCTTTATCTAAAGCATTGAAAAGCTGGACCGCAAAGGCATAGTTAGTGTTGGAAGCCAAGGTTTCGGAAGAGAAGTCTTCGTCGAAGTTTATCTGATTGCCTTGGGTAGTTCCGCTGATGATAAAGCTTTTGTTATCTGTCAGGTTAGTGATTACAGCTTTAACATGGAGATTGTTTTGAAATTTAACTGTCGATGCTAAAGCAAAGTTAGGGGTCAGATCAACGTACGAAAGGTCGGTGGGTATGGCCATACTAAGCACCGGAACGACGTTCATTACCTTAATGGCAGCGATGCTTGTAGGTGCTGTTGACTTGAGCGCAACGTCTGTTGCCTCAGATGNNTTGGTTACTTGTGAGTTTCCATGGGCATCTTTCATCACCAATTCGGTATTGGGGGGGGTATCGAGGCTGACATTGCCGTTGGTTACCACCCAAACATAACAGCCTTTGGGCACTGAAGGCACGGTTATGGTTACGCCCTCAGCTATCCACATGTGCTTGTATTGCCAGTCTAAGCCCACTTGATTGGCTGCAGCAGTGAACTTCAATCCCCTGATCATGTCAATAGGATATTCGGTGTCACTGGCAGTGGCAGCGTTCATGTAGTACGTTCCGGATGTTCCATAGGAAGAAAATCCCGAATTAGTGCTCTTCAAATCGGTCTGTGTCTGCTTCCAATCGCCCTGAGCGAAGTCCCATGTATGGGGATAGGTTATGTCAGAAGCCATAACCTTGGATGCAAATAACAAGATAAGTGAGAGCAAAGAAATTGCAAATTTACGTCTTGTCATCTTTGTTTATAACTGTTTAATATTCATCTTTAGTAGAGACTAAATTTATTGACTGTGCAAAATTATAACATTTTTATTACTATGCCAAAAATTTCAAGTTGTAAATGCAGACAAAGACAAAAAAAGTGAAAATATGTGCATATTGGAGAATAATTGTGAGCTCTCGCTACGCCTTTCATAAAGTTATTAGGATGCTTTCGTAGATGAATAAGCGCTTGGCAAAATGCAAAAATGATGGTATTACAGCCACATCAGCGCATCCTTTTTCAGCCATTTGCCGGGTNNGGTTAGATGCAAAGAAACGTATATCATGTAACCAATTAATAATCAACAAGATAGCTGAACAGAATAATAGGCTTTGCAAAAGTGCCCATTTTGCGATGCAAAAAGGCCTATTTCGTGAGGTAAAAAGGCCGTTTTTACAAGGCGAAAGCACCTATTTGGTTTTTGAAGGATATTTATTCCGCCTCATCAACACAGAAAAACAGGAAGAACAGAATACTGACATGTGGGCACAAGAGCGCCGTTCTGAGAGGAGAAGGCGCAATCGCCAGGGTGCGCAAGAAGTCTTATCTGCGCCGAGGGTACGGCATAGGTACGAATCAGGTAAAGGGCAGATAGACGGCGTAAAGGCCGTCGCCGCTGATGTGTACCTCGCTGCCAAGTGTCTGGTTGAGCGTGCCTTGCCACAGCGACGTGAAGGGATAGAGCTGCCAGCGCAGCCCTTCGGAAGAGAGATGTGAGCAACTTATGTTGAAAACACTGAACTCCTGACCTTTCTGGCAGCTGAAGAGGCAGTCGCCATGAGCAACAATAAAGTAGCCGTAATCTGATACC
>DLDC01000027.1:0-4491 GCA_002480935.1 Prevotella sp. UBA7782
AGTCGGTGGGCACAACAGCCATCAGCACAAGGGGCTGGGCTCCGGGCATCTATCTGGTCAACATGCAGCTCGACAACAACCTCATCGTCACCAAGAAGGTGCTGGTGAAATAGTCTGGTCAATTTTAAAAGATGCAAGCCATGCACTTGTTCAAATAAAGGCAGAGCCACCCGGCCCTGCCTTTATCATTGTTTGTCATCTCGCTATGCGCCCTTCACAGGCTTCGCATATCATCTCACCACCAGCTTCTGTGCCCTTTGCACACCGCCAGCATCCTTATACCTTATTATATAGAGTCCCTTGGGCAGACCTCGCAGTCCGTCATTGCCCAGGCTCACTGGCACACCATCCGGCGTGTAAGCCTTCAGCCCGCCGGCTGATGAGCCCTCTATGGCTTCTATGCCTGATGCGCTGGCCTCAGCAAGTCGAACGTCGTCGATGAAGCACGAACCTGCTTCGGCATAGCTGACTGCAAACTTCACCTTCACATAACGCTGCCCGGCAAACGCCTTGAGATCTATCGTCTTCATGGCAAAGGTGTCAGAATGGGCCGCATCGGCCACGCTATGCTCCACGCCATCAGGTGTCACGATGCTCACACTCAACGTGTTTCCTGCCTGCGCCTCCTTATGGGCGAAGCTCAGCACAGGCGACACAGCACCAGCAAGAGATATCTTGCCCGACGTCATATATCCCGCGACGTCAGCCTCTGAGCTCGTCAGCGCAGCCGTACCGCCGTCGTTTGTATAAGAGTCATCGGCAAAGTCGAGTGATATGGCCTTCGACTTCGATGCGCCGTATATCCAGAAGTAGTTTCTCTTCTTATTGGCAAAAGTCTCCTCAAAGGGCAGGCTGTAGGGCGCTCCCGTCATCAGATAGGCCACCGCGCCGCTCTCTCCTGCTGCGTTCTTGGCCAGCACCACCCAGTAGGTCATGCCCTGCGAGCCGTTGTCGGTGTCATAGTTAAAGGTGGCAGAGGTTGTTGCTTTCACCTTGACCAGCGTGTCGCCCGTGAGTATCTCGCCGAACGGCGACAGAATGCCCTCCGTAATGGCATAGCTGATGTCAGCCGCCTTCACGTAACCGCCGTGCGTACCAACAGCCGAAGGCTCGTCCCAGGTGATGAGCACCTTGCCGCTCTCGGCATCTGTAGTGGTCTTCAGCGCCGGAGCCATGGGCGTGTCGATGCCCACATAAGGTGATACGGAAGCTTGCTGGCCGTCGCCGTAGGCATTGGCCGGAGTGAGCTCGTACGTGTGCAGACCTGATGCCGGCACGTGATTGTCCTGCCAGGTCAGGGTGGCACCAGGCGCGACGTTCAGCAACGTGTCTACTGCCACACCGTCACGGGCTATCTTCACGCTCATATTGTCATACAGCACGTCGCCCCAGACGTTCTTCTCAGGAGCCTTGAACGACAACTTTGCCGTGAGAGCCCCCTCGGCACCGGCCTCTGCCCGCAGCCCTGTTACTGAATCGGGAGCGGCCAACGACATGCCGGCACTAATGGCTATAGAGTCTACGGCCATATAATATTCGGTGGGATTGCTCGTGCCATGAATGCCGAAACAATAATAACCGTCTTCATCCACCATCACAGCGTTGTTGGCATAGGTCTTGCGGTCCCTGCCCACCGTGGTAGAAGGAATGACACTCTGGGTCATAGCGGCGGCCGTAGCCTCCCTGCCCAGCTTAACCTCAAAGGTCTCTGGATAGTCGAGAACCGACCATGCCGAGAGGCTGAACCTATACTTCACGCCCTGCTTAAGGTGCACGGGCGAGGTGATGAGCCAGTCGTCTACCACCTTAGAGCTGGCAAAGCCCACTCTCATGCTGTTGCCATCCCAGTTATCCTCATCAAATATCCACGTATTGCCGTCCCGGTTTGCATCTATAATAGTGAACTTTTCTACATCAGCCTCAGAGGGGAAGGTCTCCAGATAGGGCAAAGCCAGTTCGTTGCCCACCACGGCATAGTTAGACGAGGCGGCCACGCTCGCCTTGCCGTTGTTCACGGCTTCCACCTTATATTGATATACATTAATGTACTTCTGCTTGCCCATCGCATCAGTATATGCCGTGTTCTTCACGCCGTCGGCCACAAGCGAATCGTTGCCATCGGTGCTTCTGTACACCCGATAAGTAAGCTCGCCCATGTAGCCACCGTTCACACTGGCTTGCGGCTGGTTCCACGTCACGTTCATCTTGCCCTGCACGGTGTCGGCCTGCAGCACCACGTTGGTAGCGGGCTGCGGCGTGTCGAAGCCTATATATCGCGTGAGCTTAGCCTTCGGACTCTTGCCGGCTGCGTTCTGGGTGCGTATGCAGAACGTATGATTACCCTCGTTGAGCGTCATGCCTGCCGACACCTTGCCGCCTGCCTGCGTGCTGCCCTGGCTCACCAGGCTGTCGTCTACCGTCACTTCATACTGCAATGTTCCCGTCAGACTGTTGCCGTCGAAGGTCTTGGTGGGAGCCGTGAAGGCCACCGTGCCGGTCTGTGTGCCCTGCGGAAAACTGATGGCCACGCTGCCCGTGTCTACCTTTGCCGGTGCTCCCGCAGCCGCCAGTTGCCTCACAGCCACCATGCCATGCATCTGAAGGCTGCCCTGACTGAAGTCTGAAGCCTTTGTGGCATGACCGGTAGCGAGGTCTACGGTGTAAAGCCCGCAAGTGCCTGCCGAGTCGATAGCCGCCCAATAAAACTTATCCGTCACCGGGTCTACCGCGCCACTCTGGCCGTATGTGCTGCCGTCGCTTTTGGCTACGGCGACGCCCGTACTGCCTATGAGCGTTTCATGGCCGTTGGTTGTCGAAATCTGATAAAGGCTTCCGTCAGAACCTATGCCGTAGAGCTTATTCTCATTGGTGATACCCATGGCCACCATCGGCATATTGGCCGTGCCAAAGGTGGTGCGCTTGAGCGTCTTATAGTCTATCGTGCCATACTCAAAACCCTCGAGGCCCTTCTTATAAAACTGTCCGTACACCGTGCCATCTTGCGCCTGGGCCGTCTGCATGGCGCCAAGCGTATAGTCGTTCAGGTTTTTTGTGCCCACCAGTTCCCACGTCTCAGCATCATACTGATACAAGGTCTGAAACACGATGCCATACTGAGCCCAGCTCAGGTCGAGTGACATGGCATAGAAGGAGCCGTCGTCATAACCCGCGCCTCCTGACAGTTCAACATACTGCTGCATCTTCAGCAGCTTGAAGACAGGCGGCTGGGCTGTGCTAAACTGATAGATGCCTGACGAGTCTACGCCCTCTTCCCACGAGCCCATCTTGGTAACGTTGCCCCAGAACGAACCGCCCTGAGATGCGCCCCTCATGGCTGCTGCGCGCCGTGCAGACACTTGCCGGGCCACCTTCATGTCACCGGCTTTCAACCGCTGCCCATATATGGCATCGTGGGGCACGGGGCCTGCCACACGTTGCTTGGCTATCTGCTCCTTGCTCAACTTGGGGTTGTAAACCACGTCTTGTGTCTGCGCCCATGCCGCTAAGGGCATAAACGTGCAGGCCACGGCCAGCAACACACCAGAATAAAATGGATGTAAATTCTTTATTACCATACAAAACACTATTTATAATACGATGGCAAAAGTAAGCAAAAATGTTATAAACACTAAGAAAAACGGTCTATAGACTATTAAAAATAGTCTTTTTTGCTATAAATTATTGTCATTCCGGCCCATAACGTTCCTATATTCCGAGGGCGTGAGGCCATACCGCTCAGCAAAGGCCTTGTAGAAGCTCACGTCATTGGCAAAGCCGCTGTCGGTGGCTATGGCATGATTGGTGAACCGGGGATTCTGCTTCATCAATCCGATGGCATGCTCCAGCCGCTTGCCCGTGACGTAGTGGCTGAACGTGGTGCCCGCATAGTTGCGGAAGAGGGCAGCAAAGCGGTTCTTAGACACCTTGCAGCATTTGAGCAGATAGTCGCGCGTCAGGTCAGGTCGCAGGTAGAGCTGTTCATCGTCTATGGTGCGCACGATGCGCATAAACATTTGCTCGTCTTCGTCGCCGCTCTCTTCCACCGTCTTCTTATGGGGCTTGGCAGGCTGCGTCAGAGCCTTCTCATGTTGCTCGTCGGCTTTAAGCATCTCATCTATGCGCTGCGCCATCCACTTGTTTTTTCGGCTGATGATGGCATTGAAGTGACGCTCGCGCCTGATGACGATAAGGGCCGCTGCCAGCAAGACCAGCGACAGTGTCACCACGCCCCATAGCTTCATGGCATTGAGCCGGGCTTGCTGGCGCTCGCGTTGCTGGTGTAACTCGTAGTTGATAGACAACTCCTGTGTGGCATATTTTTCTTCAGAAGCCCGGATGGCGTTCTGCAGCGAGGTGTACTTCAGCAGATAGGCATTGGCCTGGTGCATATCGCCCACCTGCATATAGGCCTGATAAAGCGTGTTATACACCGACTTGATGTCGTAGCCGCCCGCATTACCCGTCTGGCGGAGATAGTTCTCACGCTGCTTA
>DLDC01000027.1:4500-7694 GCA_002480935.1 Prevotella sp. UBA7782
TAGACAGGCGGATGAGCTCGCGCGTGAGCCCATTCTCACGCAGATAAACCTCTATGCACTTGGTGCTATACTTATAAGGCGTCTGGCTGGCCATGTATTTCACAAAGTGCTCATGCGCCTGCTGCTTCTGTCCAAGCCGAGCCAGCAGCACGGCATAGTGGGCATCGAGGTCGGCAGCCCAGTTGTTTATGGGCAAACGGCGCTTGTCGCGCACGCCATAGAGGTAGTTGTGCAGGGCACGCAATTCGTTCAGTGCCTCGGCGTTATGGCGGTCGGTTTGCAGCATGACGATATACGACACCCAGTAGTAGTAAGTTTCCTGTACGTCGCCCCCCTGTCGGATGCCCCGCACAGCCTTGTCGGCCAACGCATAGGCTTGGCCAAATTCCTTCTTATACCTGCATTTCACGGCATCATAGAACATAGAGGTGCAGAGCATGTGGCGGTTGTCGTGCTGTGAGGCCAGTCTGTGCAGCTTGTCTACATAAAAAGTAAGCAGCCCGATGTCTTGCATCTTCTCATAACAATGGATGATGTGCCTGAGCAAAACCATTTGCAGACTGTCGTTCTGCTGCACCTCATCGCTGTAATAGGCCCGTTTGAGGCTTCGTACGGCCGTGAAGAAATCGGCGTGGTTGAAGTATAGATTACCCTCGGCCTGGTCTTTCTTCCATTCAGCTATGTGCTTGTCTGCACGCAGCTTGGCAAGCATGGCGCGCGCCTGGCTGTAGTGTGACAGGCTCAGGGTGCTTATCTCGTCCAGCTCTTTGTCGGCTGCCGTGGCGTCTGAAGCTTGCCCTGGCTGCTGCCCTGCTTTATCCCGGCACGATGCCATGACGGCACAAGCCACAAGCAAGGCCACTGCCAACGACAGAACGTCTGCCGACAGAAACAAGAACGTGTTATGTGTGATGTGCCTAAACCTCATCCTGATGCTCATTGTGGCAGCCACATGCCCTGATGGGCAGGCGCGCCGAACGTGAATGTGCATACAAAGTTAGTGTTAAAAACCGAACCCTCCAAGAATGGCATCCTATTTTTAACTGTCATACTTGCTCTTGGGTATTAGATTTTTCATCCGCAATGTGGATGAGTGGGCCAGGAACGCGAATGTCGGAATGGCCTTTTTGCCTCGCGAAATAGATGCTTTAGGCAGACAAAACAGGCTATATGGCGAGGCTAAACCATCCTTTTCGCAAAATGGCGTATCTCTTACTATTCTGCATGATGTCATTTATCGCCTCATGAACATGCGCAACGCTCACCATAAGCATCGGCAAGCTAAGACCAACAAGCCCTTTGCAGGGGTTCATCATACGGTAAGGACATGAAAAATGGCGGCCTCATGGACCGCCATTATCTATACATCGCAGATAGAAACATCTGCAAAGGTCTTATTACTTAATCAAGTCAACCGAGCGTTTGAGGAACTTGTCGAGCGCGGCACCCTTGAGCATACCGTTCTGCAGCAGTGCCAGGTCGATGAGCTGATGCACAATTTCGTTGCCTTTGGCATAGTTGCTGATTATCTCGTTGCGCTTGTCACGCTGCTCGTTGACGGCCTTCTCGGTGTTCTGCAGGTCGTCTTTCTCCTCTTGCGTAATCTCTTCAGCCTTCTTCTTGCTTTGCGACTGATGCAGAGCGGCAAGGCGTGCCTGCTGTCCTTTCAGTTCGCTCAGCACAGGCTTGAGCTGTTCGGCCACGCCCTTGTTCTCATCGTCGAGCACCCGCTTTATCAAGGGGTGGTCACTGTTGAGCACCAGCTGATAGCTGTCGGGCATCTGGGCGTAGAACGACATGCCCTGCTGGAAGTGGCTCATGTCCTTCATACGGCGCATGTATTCGCTCTGCGTGATGACTGTCGGCTGGGCTGTCGGTCCGAGTGCCTGCACGTCGACGTTGATTTCGATCTTGTCGAGCTTGGGTAGCTGCGAGCGGAACATCTGTGTGAGGTTCTCCCTCTCTTCGCCTTGAAGCTCTTCCTTCTTGACGTCGTCCTTCACGATGAGACGGTCGATGATGTCGGCATCCACACGTGCAAAGCGAGTCTTCTCCAGCTTCTCCTCCAACATGCTCACCATAGGCACGTCGAGCTCACCGCTGAGCATGAGTACGTTGTAGCCCTTGTCCTGTGCGGCCTGGATGTAGGTGTACTGGTCTTCCTTGTTCGTAGCGTAGAGATAGACGAGATTGCCGTCCTTGTCGGTCTGGTTGTCCTTCGTGAGTGTCTTATACTCTTCCATGGTGTAGTACTTGCCCTCGGTGTCCTTCATCAGGGCGAAGTCTTTGGCACGGTCGTAAAAGTCGTTGTCGGAGAGCATTCCGTAGTTGATGAATATCTTCAAGTCGTCCCACTTCTCTTCGAATTCTTTGCGGTTCTCCTTGAAGATGCTTTGCAGGCGGTCGGCCACCTTCTTGGTGATGTAAGTGGATATTTTCTTCACGTTGGCGTCGCTTTGCAGATAGCTGCGGCTCACGTTCAGCGGTATGTCGGGCGAGTCTATCACGCCGTGCAGCAGGGTGAGAAACTCCGGAACGATGCCTTCCACCTGGTCGGTCACGAACACCTGGTTGCAATAGAGCTGTATCTTGTTGCGCTGCAAGTCGAGATTAGACTTGATGCGCGGGAAGTATAGAATGCCGGTGAGGTTGAACGGATAGTCTACGTTGAGGTGTATCCAGAACAAGGGGTCGTCGTTCATCGGGAAGAGGGTGTGATAGAACTTCTTATAGTCCTCGTCCTTAATGGTAGAAGGCTGCTTGGTCCAGAGCGGCTCTACGTTGTTGATGATGTAGTCTTCGGCCGTATCCACCTGCTTGCCGTCTTTCCACTCAGTCTTCTTGCCGAAGGCGATGGGCACAGGCATAAACTTGCAGTACTTGTTGAGCAGCTCCTCAATCTTTGCTTTCTGCAAGAACTCCTTACAATCGTCAGCTATATACAGTATAATGTCAGACCCTCTGTCGGCCTTCTCAGCGTCGTCGATGCTGAATTCGGGCGTTCCGTCGCACGACCACTTCACAGCCTTGACCCCGTCGCGATAGCTCTTGGTTACAATCTCCACCTTCTTGCTTACCATGAAGGCTGAGTAGAAGCCCAGACCGAAGTGGCCTATGATGGCATTGGCATTGTCCTTATACTTCGTGAGGAAGTCGTTGACGCCCGAAAAGGCTATCTGGTTGATGTATTTGTC
>DLDC01000027.1:7813-9044 GCA_002480935.1 Prevotella sp. UBA7782
CCCTTAAAGTCGCCTTGTTCGGCAAGCGTCTTGAGCTTTTGCGTAGCGTCGACGGCATTGGAAACCATCTCACGCAGGAAGATTTCATGGTCAGAATACAAAAACTTTTTAATGACAGGGAATATGTTTTCTGTCGTTACTCCAATGTTTCCTTTCTTCATATCTTTAGCTTTTTGAATATTTCTTTTGTTCAACCTGCTTTTAGCAAACACCGTGCCAAAAAAACAACCATCATCTTTTGCTGACCTATATATTATTTTGTACTTTTGCAAAAACAATCAGAAGGAAAGGCAAGAAGATGGTAGATTTTGGTCATTTAAGCGACGACAACAGGCGCGAGGAGCTCATCCGCGTGCTTGAGCACAGCCTGGAGAGGCTCTCACTGCAAGAGCTCGAGGCACTGTATTATGACATGACGGTGAAAGACTATATAAGATAAGGCAAGGGCGAGGGTAGCCCAGTATATAAAAAATATTAATAATGTGTGTCTGCCCTACCGCAAAAACATTATTTATATTACTTTTGCAGCGCTGTGAGCGATAACGCACAGAAAGGTAAAACGAACTTTTTATAAACACATCATATAAAGAATGGAAAGATTGAATAGGGCTTACGGCCTGCGACTTTTGGCCATACTGATGACAGCATGGCTCTTATTGCTGCCACAGGGCACGTGGGCACAAAACAAGGCACTGCCCGCCGGCATGAAAGAAAAGGCCATATCAACCGTGGCTGCCGACCAGCCTGACGCGCCTAAGGCCAAGCCCATGACCGCCAAGCAACGCCAAGAAGAGCAGAAAGCCGACCAGCAGGCCGCGCAACCTGCCGACACCGCCAAGGCTGATGCCGACGACGCGGCTGCCGACTCGCTGAGCGACGCCGTGCTGAACAACACCTCCGACGATACCTCGGGCATAGACGCGCCCGTGGAGAGCGAGGGCTTTCATCAGGCACTGAAAACAAAATTCATTGAGGGCAACGCCGGATTTATGTCGCTTGTGGCCCTGGCGCTGGTCATAGGCCTGGCCTTCTGCATAGAGCGCATCATCTACCTGAGCCTCTCTGAGATAGATGCCAAGCGCCTCATGGCCGACATACAGACGCATCTGGACGCCAACGACGTGGAGGGAGCACGCAACCTGTGCCGCAACACACGCGGCCCAGTGGCCTCCATCTGCTGCCAAGGGCTCGACCGCATAGACGAGTCGCTCGACAACATAGAGCGCAGCGT
>DLDC01000176.1 GCA_002480935.1 Prevotella sp. UBA7782
GATGCAAAGTTACTACATTTTTCGTAACTTGCAAGTAAAAGCTCTATCTATTTTCTCCTAATTAACTTTAATTATAAATCAGCTCCTAAAATTCAAACTTCTTCACTGTTCCCCCACTCCATTTGTACGTTTTCGGCCGTAGAATGGCTTGAGTTTTCTTCTTTTCCTCTGCCGAAAGCAGTGGCAGGGAGAGAGCAAACTTTATATCATTATTCTTTGGCGACAGCTCTGCATACGTCATGACTGGGTCTACGTTCTTCAGCAATTCCTCATAGCGAGCTTCCTTCATGGTGTCTGGGCATACTGTCAGTTCTTTCCAATTCATGCGATGCAGCATATTGGGCTCACTCACTGTCTTCCACTGTGTTGTATAAAACGCCACCTCGCTTTCAGGCTCCGGACCGTAAAAAATGCGGTTCAGGCATATTACAGAGTCTTTCCCCAACATGGGTAACCGTTTGATTTGTATCACTTGTGAGGCACTGGCATGAACCTGAATAAAATCTGTTGTCAATGTATCTATAACCGATGAACCAGACAGAGCATTCTGCGCAGATAATGGCTCGTGCATCGTCACGTAATCTGCCATTTCTGTTCGCTGTGATTTCGTCAGATACTCCGTCATGCTGTCGGGCATGTTAATCCATATATCACGCATTGATTGTGCCTGTGAAGTGCTGGCCACACAAATTGAAAATATCAAATATAAAAACTTTTTCATCTTGAGTAGAATTACTATTTACTTAAATATTGAAGGCACCATAGCGCAACCTGAGTTGCCATACTCCGTTTAACCTCACCTTATATATAGTGAAAAGTGATTGTCCGTCCGGACCTAAGCCTCCCTTTACAAACTTGCCGCTGTCATCCCAATCCTCTGATACGGAATATTGTTTAGAGAGTTGCTTCTCAAGCTCGTCAAGTTTCTTGTCTGCTTGTAATTTGCTTGAGACGTATAAGATAAAGTGTGCTTCATTCAACTTACCCTGTTTGTTAAACATAAAGTCTGCTTTAGAAAATTCCATACCGTCGTATTTAAGATTTTCATAGCCCAAGACGCCATTCGACTCTTGGCTCGGCAGGCCGTACTGGGCTACAAGCACTCTTACAACGGCATCATGATGCTTGCCGAATTCAACACCCGCTACGCTATATCGCCCTTGTGCCGATAGCAAGGTAACCATAAGCCATGCCGATAAAGTGAGCAACTCTCTTGCCTTATCATGAATGTAACGCAATGCTATTGAGATAATCATAACGCCTGCAAAAATAATAAATAAATCAGGCATGGCAAAACAAATTGCTTAGAAATGTGCTTCAAAAGTACTCTCATCACTAAACCGATGCGCGCAAAAGTGACAATAATAATCGTTGAAGGTGATAACTTTTTCATGTTTTATTCAGCTTGCTGACTTCCTTTAAGACAAAAAACATTGCAGGTAAAGCCTGCTGTTTGCTTTTTGCTTGCATACTAGCATAAAGAACTGCCGCCAACGTGGGATGTCCCTTTAGCTGCAAAGTTCTTCTAAGTAGAATGAAGTTCGTAAAAAGTGGGCAATTTTATATAAATCACCAATTTATGAGGCTACGGCTCTTTAGCCGGGTGAGATGTGGGTGGGATGTGGGTAAGATGTTTCCTCATAGTTTATGGCTTGTAAGTATCTATGTTCTAGAAAGTTATTATATGGGTGGAGATGGGTGGGATAGGTTTTACTGTTTTTTTTCTGAATAGGCTTTTTCGCGTTGTAAAAAGGCCTTTTTTACAATGCGAAATGGGCTTGTTCGACCTGCAAAAAGGGGCATAGTGCTTATTTGCCTCGCGCCAGTCAGGGGCAGCGTCTGTGCCGTAGTTCCTGTACCACATCTCGCTCACGGTGATAAGGTTCGTCGGGTGGTTCTCTGCAAAACGCATGAACGTCTGCTTCACCTTGTTCTTATTGCCTTGAACGATGGCACTCACGGCCATACTGCCAATGTAGGCTATCGGGTTGTCGGCTTGCGACCGTCTGCCCTTAGCCTTATGCAACGTCGGTGAGAATGCCGTACCCTTGTCGCCTGAGCCTACGTAGTCGTACAGGTCGCCTGCCGTGTCTTCTTCCCAGCCGCGCAATGGGATGTAATAGCTGAACATGCTACGCACATAATCATAGTTGTCCCTGCTCATCATGCCGCTCTCGTACGCTTTCTTCAGCGTCCACTCCGTTGCAGCGTTCGTAGCCTTCCAAAGCTCCGAAGTATCGGCACGGCTCTCCATATCAGCCACAATGCGCTGAGCCTCTGCCTCGGCTTCATGCACATCATCCTTACCCGTCAGGTCTGTCAAGCCCGAATAGTCCCGCACACGGTAATGGTTATACAGCTCATCATAGTCAGGGAACTTCACCTTCTGAGCTCGTCTCATCAAAGCATCCCTCTTCTTCGCGTCGCTCTCAGCAAAAGCGGCGTTCATCAGCGCTTCATATTCCTCTTGCGCTTTCTGGTGTGCCTTGTCGTAGGCCTTTTGTGCATCACGGCTCGCAAAGACGATATTACGCTCCAGCCCATGCTTGGCCATCATATACTCCGTCACGTCGCCCACGCTCACCTTGGCAGCCTTGGCAACAGCGTTCACGGCTTTCAACAGAGGCTTATAGAAGTTGTCCGTGAAGTACTCACTCTCCGCACGGCTCCGGCCGTGCATACGGTTCTCCTCATTGTAGGCATCCTCCCAGGCTTCTGCCTTCTCACCGCGCTGCTTCAGCACGGCCTCCTGCAAGTTCCGCACGTTTATCATAGAGTCCTGCCAAGCCTCACGGATGATGTTCTTCTTCTCATCGGCCATGCGGTTATACGTCTCACGGGCAGTATTGTCATCGTCCTCTATGCTGTCCCTGAACAACAACTCCGGATCCACACCGTGGCTTATCTGCTCCGCCTTACTCAGCAGGTCCTTCTTGCCCCATGCCTCCGGCTCTTGAACATCATCACCT
>DLDC01000093.1:0-9829 GCA_002480935.1 Prevotella sp. UBA7782
CGAGCTGTTGCACTCGCGGTAGATGAGCTTGATGAGCAACTTTCCCTGCTGGTAAGTGAGTTTCTTCATGCGCGGCGTGTACTCTTCCTTGATGCTCTTCTCCACTAGTTTCATGTGCGCATCGCGTGCCCGCTTGTTAGGAAGGGTCTGAAGATACTGGTAAGTCTCTATGATTATCTCGTTACATTCCTTGGCTATGGGCAGCACTTTCTTCACATTATACACCAGTCTGTTGTATGCCATGCGCTCAGCGGCACTCTTAAACTGCAGCGGAGGGTAGACAAAGACGTTGTTCATGCGCACATACTGCACGCTGTCGCCGTCCATCAGCACCTTGCCCACCTTCACCATGGGCACGAAGGTGGGGTTGTCCATGTCTACGACACGGTCTTCCGGATTGACGTAACCCGGTCTGTCGCTCTGTGCCCCTGCCGTAAGGGTCATGAAAAGGGCACATAATGCAAAAAGCAAACGAATGTTCATAACGGGGGCAAAAATACGCAAACTTTCCGAACAAAAAGCATGTTGCCGGCCATTATTTTGCCTTTTCGCTTGCTTTTGTACGTATCTTAAACTATATTTGCGCTTTATAACCTATCATGTATCATGAAGAAGCTGTTAGTCTTAGCCTTGTTTCTGGCTCTGAGCTTGTGCACCCCGGCTCAGGAGCACCCTGACTGGCAACGCCTTTTTGCCGAGCTGAGCACGCAGGAAGATTTGGAGTCGGCCTCGTGGCAAGACACTTATGAGGTGCTGTCTGACCTGGAGGAGCATCCCATAGACATCAACACGGCCTCGCGCGAAGACCTGGAGCGCATACCGTTTCTTACAGCTCAGCAGATAGAAGACTTGCTGGCCTACGTCTATCAGTATCATGGCATGCGCTCATTGGCCGAGCTGAGGCTCGTAAAGTCGCTCGACGCGACGCGCTGCAAGTTGCTCGGCTGCTTTGTATATGCCGGTGCCATGCGGCAAAAAGGTTTCCCCACGCTGGCATCCATAGCCCGCAACGGCAAGAGCACGCTGCTTGCCACGGCCAAGGTGCCCTTTTATGAGCGGCAGGGCGACCGAGAGGGCTATCTGGGCTACAGGTATCGGCACAGCGTGCGCTACGACTTCAGCATGGGCAACTATGTGCGTCTGGGTCTCACGGGGGCGCAAGACGCGGGCGAACCGTTTTTTGCGGGCAAGAACAAGGCGGGCTACGACTTCTATTCCTTCTATCTGGTGCTGCGCCGTCTGGGCCCGCTCAAGGCGCTGGCCGTGGGACGTTATAAGCTGAAGTTCGGTCTCGGACTGGTGATGAACAATGATGTGGGCATCGGAAAGCTCACCATGCTGGGACAGCTCTCGCAGAGCACCAACACCATCAGGCCCTACACGTCGCGCATGGAGGCCGGTTACATGCAGGGAGCGGCGGCCACGGTGAGCCTGAGCAAGGCCATAGACGTGAGCGCCTTTGTGTCTTACCGGAAGATAGATGCCACGCTGAACCGTGACACCGGCACCATTGCCACCATCCTGACCACGGGTCTGCACCGCACGGAGAGTGAGATGGCGCGGCGGCGCAACGCTTCTGAGACGGTGGCGGGCGGCAATGTGCACGCCACATGGCATGGGCTGCACGTCGGACTGACAGGTCTGGCCGTGTCGCTCAGCCGTCCGCTCGCCCCCGGCATGACGCAACGCTATCGCAGATATTATCCTCGCGGCGACCATTTCTATAATGTGAGCATCGACTACGGCTATACCTCGTCGCGCTTTTCGCTCTCCGGCGAGACGGCAACGGGCGACAGTCATGCCGTGGCAACGCTCAACATGCTGGCCTGGCAGCCCACAGAGGCGCTCCACTTGGTGGCTGTGCAGCGCTTCTACAGCTATAAGTATTATGCGCTCATGGGCCGAAGCTTCAGCGCGGGCGGCCATCTGAGCAACGAGGGTGGCCTCTATGTGGGCGTGACGTGGCTGCCTGCCTATTGCTGGCAGGTGCAGGCGTGCTCAGACTATGCCTATTTTGCCTGGCCTAAGTTTGGCGTGGATGAGGCCAGTCATGCCTCAGACAACATGCTGACGGTGACTTACGGTGGCCGCAAGATGGGTGTGGCGGTGCGCTATCGCCTTGTGCTCAAGCAGAAAAACAACAAGCAGCACACGGCATTGGCCGATGACGTCACGCATAGGGGGCGCCTTCAGCTGTCGTGGAAGGAAGAAACATGGAATGTTAGGGTGCAGGGCGACGTTGCTTATAACGATTTCAAGCAACGCAGTTGGGGCTGGATGGCCTCGGCAACGGCGTCGTGGCAGCCGCTGAAGGGGCTTAGCATGACAGGAATGGGCGGCTATTTCAGCACCGACGACTATGCCTCGCGCATCTATGTATATGAGCGTGGCCCGCTATATGCATTCTCTTTTCCCGCGTTTTACGGCCGGGGCATCCGCTACGCGCTCTTGTTGCGGGCCGATGTGTCGGCTCATGTCATGCTCTCGGCTAAGGTTGGCACCACCGATTACTTCGACCGCGACCATATCTCCAGCGGTTTGCAGCGCATAGACCGCAGCTCCATGACCGACATGGAGCTGCAACTGCGCCTGAAGTTCTAGGCCGCGGGGTGCCGGGCAGGCTGCTTAGTAGCGGCCCAGCACGGCATATTTAACGATGTGCCAGTAGTGCTTATACTTCAGAAGGAGCTTCTTGCCCAGAGGATAGTCTATCCATGAGCCCAGGATGCGGTGCATACCGAAGGTGTCGGCCGTGCGGGGATAGTGGTTGAGAGGGGCAAGATAGCGTGTGGGATAGATGGTCAGGCCGTCTAGCTCCTGCTTCTCGTCGATGTTACGGAAGCCGAACTGCTTGGCCACGTCGGCCATGACGTAGGGCGCCACTGTCTCGTCGGTGGTGCCGTCGGGCTTGATGAAGTGCCGGTTTTTATAATATTCGAACATCGTCTTGCAGAATTCATTGCCTTTCTCGCCCATGAAGAAGGCGGCTTGCAGGCCTGCCCGCTTGCCGTGATCAACCACACACTCGTTGACAGTGGCACATCCGTGCTCCGGAATGATGTGGCTGAAGTCGCTGAAGAGCCAGATGTCGCTGTCCATATACACACCTCCCTCTTTCCATACGGCGTAGTAGCGCACGGCATCGGCCGCGAAAGCCCACTTACGACGCTCCAAAGCTTCGTTGATGAAGGGGCAGTTGATGGCCTTGGCATCCTCATAGGTCCACATGCGCACCTTATAGTCGGGCAGCCACTTGGCCCATGTCTTCATGCAGGCACGCACTTCAAAGGGGTATTTATCTCCGCTAAACCAGCAAAGATGTATAGTCTTGGGTATCATATTGGTGTATTTTTGTAGGTTATGGCAAGGCTACAGACCGTGCTCTGTGACGCTTCGGCGGGTGAGCCTCGTTTCTTTTCTTATCTCATTGTTGCGCTTCCATGCCTCTTCATTCACGTAAGGGCGGTTGTGGTCGAGGTGCAGCGTGATGGCACTGTAGCGTATCTGCACGCCCTTCATGCCGGCGTTGACGAGTCGCTCGCCCAGTTCGCGGTCTTCGCCGCCATATTGCATGCGCTCGTCGAAGCCCTTGGCGGCCAGCAGGTCGCTGAGCCATGTGCTGGAGTTCATGCCGTTCCATGTGGCGTGTGTGGGCGTAAGGGTGTTGAGCAGGCGGCTCCTGAAGCCGTGGCTGCACGTGAGCTTGGTGCACTTCCAGCTCCATCTGAGGCCTTGAGCCTTGAGCCACGCGTAGCTGAAGGCGCGTCCTGACTGTATGTCGTCGCGACTGATGAGCCTGCTGATGGCCATGGGCAGCTTGAAATAGCCGCCACTCAAGAAGCGGCCGGGGCGCGCGTAACGCTCGTGGATGGCCAGAAAGTCGGGGCGCGGCACGCAATCCTGGTCGGTGAACACCACATAGTCGGCCGTTACCTGCCGCAGGGCGATGTTCAGAATGCGCGTCTTGCGGAAGCCCATGTCCTCTTGCCACACATGCTTCAGGGGCAGTGCGTCCTTGTAGCCTTGCAGCATCTGGGCCGTGTCGGGGCGCGAACCGTCGTCGGCGATGATGATTTCGTCGGCCTTGCGGGTCTGTGCCATGTAGCCCCAAAGCGTTTTTTCCAGCCACTGGGGGTTGTTGTAAGTGGATATGATGACGGCTATGCGCATGTGCTTATAGGTGTGAGAGCAGTTTATAATAGTTTCTTCCCACGGTGTGCAGGTACAGGTTGTGCAAGCTCAGGTGGCTTCTGGCAGGCGTGAGGGTGATGTCTTGCTTGTCGGCATCGGCCTTGAGCGTGTCGCACACGGCCGTTATCTGCATGAAGATGTTATACTTGTTGAGCACCAGTTGCTTGCTCTGCTGCAACTGTTGCCGGTTGTTGATGTCGGCATCTGCGGCGATGAGGCTGTCGATGCGTGCGAAACACTCCTCGGGACGGCTGATGTCGATGGGCGCGAAGGCTCCTTGGGGGAAGTAATCGGCCGCGTTGGTGCATCCGTAGTAGATGGGATAGCAGCCTGCCAGAAAGCAGTCGGACAGCTTTTCAGTCCAGTAATAGGGCGTGCTGCTGTTCTCTATGGCGATGTGAAAGCGGTAGGGGGCCAGCACGTTCCACTTGTCTTCGAAACTGCGGAAGCCCCTTCCGTAAACGTCTATCTTGTCTTGGTAATGCTCTTTGAGCTTTTCTACGAAGCGCATACGGCGAAGGTGCCCGGCCGTGACCGCCTTGTTGCTGGTTATGACGCTGATGAGCTTGGTCTTACGGGGCGCGGCTTGCGCGATGTCGTCGTAGGTCATGTTCACCTGGGTGGCGTTCAGCCCGTTGAAAGAAGCGCCTACAAACCAGGGCAGTTGGGCCGGCGTGTAGCGCACGTTGCTGCCTCTGAGCTGCGGCTGACAGGCACACACCACGCCAAACTGGCGGGTGTAGCCCTTGGGATAGCCCAGTATGTCGTAGGGTTCGTTGGTAAGCAGCAGGGTGTTCTGGCGCGCCACGTTGAGCGACACGGGCTCTCTGAAGCCCTTGCCCACCACAGCTACGAAGTCAGGACTGCTTATTCCACCGTTGATGAAGAAGCGGTAGCGACCGTCGATGGATGTGTCTCGCCCTCCGGGAAGTTGCCTGAAGGAGATGAGAGGGTCGCGTGTGAGGATAAGGATGTTATGCGTTGCCATGCAGATTCTCTTTTTTCATGACCTTGCCGTTGACCACTTCAAACAGCTCGTCAAACTCTTTATGGGTGCGTTTCCATCTGTTATGGCTCCATAACCAGTTGGCCGGGTCGCGGCGAATGGTTTCTTCGAGCATACGGAAGTAAACTTTCGTTATCTCGTTTTCGTCCATTTCTTTGGGCTTTTCGGTCATGAGCTTCATCTCACATTCATAGTATCCGCGCTTAACGCGCCTCACATCGCCGTAGAACACGGCCATGTTGGTGTGCCTCACGATGCGTTCTCCGCCCGTCAGCACCGGTGTGTCGTGGTGCAGAAAGTCTACCCACAGGTGTATGGAGCCCCATTGGGGCACCTGGTCGCTGATGAGTCCCACCACGATAGCCTTGTTGTCGCGTTTGTATTTCAGTATGTAGCGCAGCGATTCTTTCATGGATATGCACAGCGCGTCGTGCTTCTCACGCACATACTTGAACAGTTTGTCGAAGTATTCGTTCTCTAACGGGTGGTAAAGTTCAGAGCATTGCACGCCGTCGGGCACCCAATAGGGCAGTGACGTAATCCACTCCCAGTTGAAGATATGTCCCAGATAGATAGCGACAGACTGTCCGTTGGCCAGCACCTCGTTGAGTTTGTCGAGGTTAGTGAACCTTAAATGCCTCATGAGCTGGCGCTTGGTCATCGTCATCATCTTGATGGTTTCTACCAGATAGTCGCAAAACAACTTGTAGAACTGCCTTTCCAGCTGCTTCACCTCGGCCTCGCTCTTCTCCGGGAAGCTCTCTCTGAGGTTCTTGTATATTATCTTATGCCGGTATCTCACCACGTGGGCGACAAGCAGATAGAGCCCGTCCGAGAGCAGATAGAGCACCCGGAAGGGCAGCAGCGACATGATATACCAGCCTCCGTAAGCCAGTGTGTAACCTATATAACTAAGTGCCTTCTTCATTGAGAGGTTATTTTGCCATGAGTTTATCGTTCACCATGCGATACATATATTGCTGTATGATGGCTTTAAGCTCGTGCTCCATCTTGCCCTGCACAGGCACATGGCCCCGCAGGTTGTGCTGCATGAGCACGTCGGTGAGCTTGTATATGCCCTTGGTTTGCGTGCCGTCGAACTGCAGCACGTAGCCATACTTCACATATTGGTATACGCCGTTGAGGTAGTTAACGGCATAAGTGTCTTTGTTGGGCGTGCTGAACAGGTCGCAGCCAAACGACAGATAGGGCTTGTCATAGCCCAAGATGCCGAACACCGTGGGCATGATGTCTATCTGCTGAGCCACACCGTTGCGCATACCGGGCTTGATATGGCCCGACGGATCGTATATGATGATGGGCGAACAGAACCCGCCTATGTCGGTTTGATACTGTTTGATGTCGGTCATATTGGTGTGGTCGCTGGTCAGGACAAAGATGGTGTTCTTGAACCAGGGCTGCTTTGACGCGCTTTCAAAGAACTTGCCGATGGCCATGTCGGTATATCTGATGCATTTCTGTATGGGCAGTTTCTCCTCCGGGAACACCTTCTTGTACTTCTCCGGTATGACAAAGGGATGGTGAGACGACACTGTGAAGACCGCAGTCATAAAGGGTTGGCGCATCTCTCCCATCTTTGTGCAGTAGTATTGCAGGAAAGGCTCGTCCCAAATGCCCCAGTTGGTGTCGAAATCGGCATCGCCTCCGAACCGCTTGTCGGCATCATAGTCTTGCCGGCCGTAGTAGTTTTGGAAGCCTGTTTTATTGGCAAAGGCCAGGAAACCCATGCTTCCGCGGTTGGCACCATGGAAGAAGGCCGTCTGATAGCCCCACTTAGAGAGGTGTCCGGCAATGCCCGTATAGGTGTTCATGCTTGCCGGCGTGAGCACGAAGGGCTCTATGAACTCCGGAATACTGCACAACACAGAGGGCATACCGTCTATGCTCTTACGCCCGTTGCAGTAAGAATAATACCACACGGCGCTCTTCTTGATGAGCTTATCCACGTTGGGCGTGAAGCCTTTATACTTGCCTCCGAAGTACATCGTGTTGAATCCGCCTATATACTCGCGCCCGAAGCTCTCTACGATGATGATAACCACATTCTTCTTCACGGGTTTATGCTGAGGCTTGGGATGGCGGATGGGGTTGAACACGGCTGCCGCTGCTTCCATGCTGGGATAATAATCAGGCACGGCAAACACGCTCTTGCCTATCGTGCGCAGCATGGAGAACGGCGTGTTGAGCACCAATGCGCAGTCGGTAGGGCGTGTTACGTACTGGTTGGCGTTGTTGATGGTGATGGGTCTGACGCCCGATTGCAGTCCGCCGCGGCATCCTCCCACGCACAGTGGTGCGGCTCCGGCCAGGCAAGCCAGCTGTATGAGGCCGTACTTCACGCGGCTCTTGGTTGTAGGATAGTGTGCCTTGTCGGTGCGGGGCATCACGTAGAGCTTGTAAAGGGCAAAGATTACCACGGCAGCAATAACCACCAGATACCAGTGGTTAATGAGTTCGGTGCCCACGATGTCGCCCAGGTTGCTCTCGTTGTCAAACTCCTTAAACACGCTGGTGGTTGTTCTTCTGAGCGTGTAAGGGAAGTAAACGGAGTCGGCCAGATTGGCTATGAAGGCCAGCCCGTTGACTGTTACGAAGAGCCCGCGGCATATCTTATGGTATAGAGGCGTCTCCTTAGCCCACAGGGGGAAGAGCATCATCACTATCCATAGCAGGTTTGTGTAGATAATGGCAGAGGTGTCGAAGAGCAGTCCACCCCCGAACATCTCCATGAGTTGGCTGAATGTGAGTCCCTGAGTGAAGTAGCTCAGGTTCACCAGCATGTAGACCACCCGCGCGATGAAGTAAGTCACATAGGCCAACAGCAGGTTGATAAGTGATGTGACCAGTGGCGCGAGGGCCGAAGAAAATAATTTTTTCATATCCTGAAACAGTATATCGTCCTATTATTAAATCTCTTGCATGTCGTGCAACTTCTTGTAATAGCCACCAGCGGCAAGCAGTTGCTCGTGCGTACCGCGCTCCACGATGCGCCCTTCATGCAGCACGCATATCTCGTCAGAGTTCTTTATGGTAGACAGTCTGTGCGCAACGGCAATGGTGGTTCGCGTTTTCATGAGCCTTTCCAGTGCGTCTTGCACCAGTCTCTCGCTCTCTGTGTCGAGCGCAGAGGTTGCTTCGTCGAGTATAAGTATGGGTGGGTTCTTCAGAATAGCTCGTGCTATGCTCACCCTTTGCCTCTGTCCGCCCGACAGTCTGCCGCCTCTGTCACCGATATTCGTGTCATATCCGTGCTCAGAAGCCATGATAAAGTCGTGCGCGTTGGCTATCTTGGCAGCGTTCTCCACTTCTTCGGGCGTGGCATTCTCCACTCCGAAGGCTATGTTGTTATAGAAACTGTCGTTAAAGAGTATGGCTTCCTGGTTCACGTTGCCTATCAGTTGTCGCAGGTCATGCACGCCCAGGTCTTTCACATTGATGCCGTCGATGAGCACTTCGCCCTCCTGCACGTCGTAATAACGGGGTATGAGGTCGAGCATCGTAGACTTTCCGCTGCCGCTCTGTCCCACGATGGCCACGGTCTTGCCTTTGGGTATCACCAGATTAATGTCCTTGAGCACCCATTGCTGTCCGTACTTGAACGACACATGGCGGAACTCTATCTCATGCTCAAAGCCATTGATGTGCACCGGATGAGCCGGGTCTTTGATGCGCACCTCGGCATCCAGTATGGCATCTACGCGCTCCATGGAGGCCATACCCTTGGGTATGTTGTAGCCAGCCTTTGAGAATTCTTTCAGCGGGTTGATGATGCTGTATAATATAACAAGGTAGTATATAAAGGTAGGACCGTCGAGCACCTGCTTGTTGAGCACCAGTATACCGCCGAACCACAGCACGATGATAATCATCACGGTACCCAGAAACTCGCTCATGGGGTGGGCGAGCGACTGCCGGATGTTCACCTTCATGACGTCGTTGCGGTAAGCTGAGTTTATCTTATCGAACCTTTCGTTCATCTTATCCTCTGCGCAGAAGGCCTTGATGACGCGTAGTCCGCCCAGAGTCTCCTCTACTTGGCTCATCGTGTCGCTCCAAAGGGCTTGCGCCTTCAGCGAGCTGGCCTTCAGCTTGCGCCCCACCATGCCCATGAACCAGCCGAAGACGGGCACGAAGACGATGGTGAACAGCGTGAGCTGCCATGATATGAAGATGAGCGTAGCGAAGTAGAAGATGATGAGCACGGGGTTCTTGAAGAGCATGTCGAGGCTTGCCATGATGGAGTTTTCTATTTCTTGCACGTCACCACTCATGCGGGCNNCGGGCGATGATGTCGCCCTTGCGTTCTTCCGAGAAGAAGTCGAGCGACAGCGACGTCACCTTGCGATACAGCTGGTTGCGAATGTCTCTCACCACGCCCGTACGGATGGGTATGATGGAGGCAGACGACAGAAAATAGGCTCCGGTCTTGAAGAATGTCATCACGGCAAGGAACAGTCCGATGATGAGCAGCGTGGTTGTCGCGCTCGTGTCTACGATGAGTTCCTGCACATAATAGTCCATGTTGTTGGTCAGCACCTCACGGGCGTTGCTCCAGTCCCATGCCATGAGCTCGTTGGCGCGTATTCCTCCGTCCACCTGAAAGAGTATTTG
>DLDC01000093.1:9917-10333 GCA_002480935.1 Prevotella sp. UBA7782
CCTTCTGAGTACTTGTAGAAACTCTTTCATAAATTGCAAAGATAGTATAAATGGTTGAAACCAACAAACTTATGGCCTCTTTTTTATTTGGTTTCCTCACCAAAGAGCGTGGCGCTCGACGAGTGTGTGATGCGTACCCGCACCCTGTCGCCGATGTGATGATTGCCCTTGTCCAGCACTACGGCCTTGTTCTGGGGCGTGCGTCCCATGAGCTGACTGTGCGAACGCTTGCTGAAACTCTCTATGAGCACCTCAAACTCCCGGCCTTCGTCGGCCTTGTTACGCTCGGCAGAGATGGCTGTCTGCAAGCTTATCAGCTCGTTCAGACGTGCCAGCTTCACCTCCTCGGGCACGTTGTCGGGAAGGTGCTTGGCCGCGTAGGTGCCCGGACGCTCCGAGTATTTGAACATGAAGGC
>DLDC01000193.1 GCA_002480935.1 Prevotella sp. UBA7782
AAGATGCGCCAGGCCAGGATTTATCGTGGCGTAATGTATGACACCAGTTCCATAGAGCGCGTGCTTCTCAACATTGTTGTGCGAGACAAGAATGTAGAACGCACCGTAGATGCCATTGAGAAAGCAGCCCGTACGGGTGAGATTGGCGACGGGCGTATTTTTATCATTCCGGTAGAAGATACGGTTCGCATACGTACCGGTGAGCGTGGAGACATAGCATTGTATAATGCAGAGCAGGAGAAANNCTCTATAAATTCTTACATACTTATATCCCGATATATCATGATAGGGCCGGTGGGATAACAACAACACAACAATCAAATCATACAACTATGACAGTACAAGACTTAGGAATTTCAATTGATACCGTATGGATGCTGTTGGCAGCCATGCTGGTTTTCTTCATGCAACCAGGATTTGCTTTCTGTGAGGCTGGCTTCACCCGCAGAAAGAACACAACCAATATTCTATTCAAAAACTTCGTAGACTTCATGATAGGATCGGTATTGTTCTGGTTTGTTGGCTTCGGATTTATGTTCGGTTCTGACGGACAAGGGTTTATCGGCATGCCTAACTTTGGCGACCTGTCGTTCTATCACAATGCCAACGGTCTGCCTACCGAAGGTTTCCTGATGTTTGAAACCGTGTTCTGTGCCACCAGTGCCACCATCGTGTCGGGTGCTATGGCCGAGCGCACAAAGTTCTCTATGTATTGCATTTATTCTTTCATGATATCACTTATCATCTATCCTGTTGAGGGTCACTGGACTTGGGGTGGTGGCTGGCTGTGCAATGCAGCCGACGGCAGCTTTATGATGAACACCTTTGGTCATGCGTTTCACGACTTTGCCGGTTCAACCATTGTGCACTCTGTAGGTGGTATCCTCGCATTGCTGGGTGCTATCTGTCTGGGCCCAAGGCTTGGCAAGTATGACAAGAATGGCAAGAGCAAGGCTATACCCGGCCACAGCCTTACCTTGGCAGCACTGGGCGTCTTCATTCTTTGGTTCGGCTGGTTCGGTTTCAACCCCGGTTCTCAGCTGGCAGCAAGCGGTGAGGTGAACCGTCAAGCCATCTCTCACACCTTCATGACCACCAACTTGGCAGCTGTTTGTGGCGGTTTGGCTACGATGTTCGTGTCATGGATAAAATATGGCAAGCCTTCATTCTCACTTACCCTGAACGGTATTTTGGCCGGTTTGGTGGGCATCACTGCAGGCTGCGATGCTGTTTCTGATGTGGGCGCCTTCTGCATCGGCATCGTCTGCGGTGTCATCCTTCCCTTCTCGGTAGAGTTCATCGACAAGAAACTGCACATAGACGACCCTGTAGGCGCAAGCTCCGTTCACTGGATGTGCGGTGTGATGGGAACCTTGCTCACCGGACTCTTCTCAGTATCAGAGGGTGCTCTCTATGGTCACGGCTTGGGCTTCCTTGGCGCACAGGCCTTCGGAGTGCTCTGTGTAGACGGTTGGGCAGCCATCTGCGGCATCATCCTCTTCTGGGGCATCAAGTATCTCTTCGGTCTGAGAGTAGACAAGCGAATAGAGGAAGAAGGCCTTGATATTTACGAGCATGGTGAGAACTGCTACAATTAGCAGATAGTCTTACAATATAGCATTTCAGCCTTTCTCTTTGTGGGAAGGCTGAAATATACATCTTTATACATCTTTCCTTCAAGGCCTGTCTTGGAAGAAAAGGTTTGTTTGACATTGAAATTTAACCAAACAACTGTCGCAACAATAGAAACTTAAAACTTATACAACCATGTGTGGAATAGTAGGAATATTAAACATCAAGCAGCAAACGCCCGATTTACGTAAGAAGGCGTTGCGTATGTCACAGAAAATACGTCATCGCGGTCCTGACTGGAGCGGTATTTATACCGGACAGACAGCCATTCTGTGTCATGAGAGACTGTCTATCGTAGATCCGGAGTCTGGCAAGCAGCCTCTTTACTCGCCCGACAAGAAACAAGTGCTTGCCGTGAATGGCGAGATATATAACCATCAGGGCATTCGCGAGCACTTTAAAGGCTCTTATGACTTTCAGACGGGTTCTGACTGTGAGGTCATCCTGGCACTCTATCGTGAGAAAGGCATTCATTTTCTTGAGGACTTAAGTGGTATCTTCGCATTCGTGTTGTATGACAGTGTTACGGATGAGTTTCTCATAGCCCGCGACCCGATAGGCGTCATACCTCTTTATATAGGTTATGACAATGACGGCAAGGTGTATGTGGCCAGTGAGCTGAAGGCTCTTGAGGGGCAGTGTGAGCGTTTTGAGGTGTTCTTGCCAGGATATTACTATTGGAGTCGTGAGCCCGGAATGAAGCGCTATTACACCCGCGACTGGAAAGATTATGACGCCGTGAAGGACAACGGTTCCGATGCCGGCGTCTTGCGTGAGTCGCTCGTCAAGGCGGTCAGACAGCAGATGATGAGCGATGTGCCCTATGGCGTGTTGCTCAGTGGCGGATTAGACTCAAGCATCATATCGGCCGTGGCCGCCAAATATGCTGATAAACGTATTGAGAACGGCGGACTGACTGACGCCTATTGGCCCAGGCTGCATTCGTTTGCAGTGGGTTTGAAGGGCGCTCCCGACTTGGCCAAGGCGCGTTTGGTGGCTGATGCCATAGGCACGGTGCACCATGAGATAAACTATACCTTGCAGGAGGGGCTCGACGCGCTGCGCGACGTTATCTATTTTATAGAGACCTATGACGTAACAACCGTGCGCGCCAGCACCCCGATGTATCTGCTGGCACGCGTCATTCGCTCCATGGGCATCAAGATGGTGCTCTCCGGCGAGGGAGCCGATGAGGTCTTTGGTGGCTATCTCTATTTTCACAAGGCGCCGTCGCCACGAGCTTTTCATGAAGAAACGGTGCGCAAGCTCAGCAAGCTGTATCTTTACGATTGTTTGCGAGCCAACAAGAGCCTGGCAGCGTGGGGTGTAGAAGGGCGTGTTCCTTTCCTGGATAAAGACTTTCTGGATGTTGCCATGCGCCTGAACCCGGCAGCCAAGATGTGCCCAGGCAACGTGATAGAAAAGAAAATCTTGCGTGAGGCATTCTCCGACATGCTTCCCCACGACATTGTGTGGAGGCAGAAAGAGCAGTTCAGCGACGGCGTGGGCTACTCGTGGATAGACACCCTCAAGCAGATAACGGCGCAGGCCGTGAGCGACGAGCAGATGGCTCATGCGGCAGAGCGGTTCCCCATCAATCCGCCACGCAACAAGGAAGAATATTATTATCGTACCATTTTTGAAGAACACTTTCCCAGCGAGTCGGCTGCGCGCACCGTTCCCAGTGTGCCCAGCGTGGCTTGCTCAACGGCAGAGGCACTGGCCTGGGACCAGAGCTTCAAGAACCTGAACGACCCCAGTGGCAGAGCTGTTGCCGGGGTGCACGAGCAGGCTTATCAGAAATAATTTTTTTAGCAGTTTAGAGTATTGGCCTATCATTTAGACTAACATCCTTTCAAAAGTTATATTTGTCGAACTTTTGTCTTATTCTTTGAATTCGACTATGTTATGGCATCTTTCCCTATCAGGGAGGATGCCTTTTTTAGTTATGATGGCATGATGCTCTTGTTTGTTGATGATACTTGTGCTGCCTCTTTCCTTGGCCTGAGCCTTCTGGTAGTCAGCGGGCCAAGATAGCGCAGACGGCGCAGGGCATATTGGATGCGCGGGCAAAATATCCTGACAGTAGTTTGGCCGACCTATACGATCCTGCCACTATGCCTTATGACTTGCTTGAGGCTCACCGTGCCAACGACCGTGCAGTGATGGCTGCCTACGGCTTTAGCTCTAAATTGAGTGAGAGCGAATGTGTAGCCAAATTGTTTGAGATGTATGCACAATTAGCACGTGGTTTAATGCCTGCCAAGGCAGAGTAACAATTTTTAGCAAGCAAAGATGAGGGCGTGTCATGAAACTTCATTATGACACGCCCTCATCTTTTTGTATGCTCGGCATGAGCTTATTCTAATGGGTGCAAGTCCCTAACGAGCCCTAATAGCGGGAATCGTATAGCCAATAGCAAGGATGTCCACCGCGAGGTGGAATCTGAAAGAAGCTGGCGGCAAACATCTGACCTAACGTACAGAAACTTCATACAAGGCATATGACCATGGATGAGATTGCAAGACAAATCAAAGTCCCATAGCTATTCGGAATGGTTGGTGTAAATGAAGTGGGTATAAGATGGAAAGAATAAGCCCTTATCCGAGGAGGTCTCACGGACGCATGGGTGAAGATGAATCATTCGATGTACCATGACGGAGTAAAGCTTGCCGTGAGAAGTCAGCAGAGGTCATAGTACCCAAGGCACGTGTGCTTATAGGGAAGGACTGAATCGTGCAGTGCAATAGTAAATGAATGTTACCTTGTGAGACACCTCGTCAGATGTCCGAAAGGAACTCTCTATCCAAGACGATAGGACGGAATCCGACAATAGGATAGAAGTGACGCTACTCATAGGGATAGCTGAAAACAACTTGCCACACATCGCAAGATGAGAAAGCACGAAACCGCCGTATGCGGAACCGCACGTACGGTGGTGTGGGAGGTCGGTAAATGTGAAAATAGGAGGTGAATGCCTTTTATGATTAGCATTTACCTCCTACCCGATTAATTATGGGACGGCCTAAATT
>DLDC01000231.1:0-652 GCA_002480935.1 Prevotella sp. UBA7782
AAGTTACCCATGGGGAATTTGAGCGTTATATAAGAAACAACAGGCTTACCATTCCTTAACGCCGGTTTCCATCTCGGCATCTGGCTAACTATTCTCTTCGCTTGCGGAATTTCTTTTTTTTCGTCAACAACTTTGATAAACTTTGTAATTGAAGGCCTCCCTTGTTGATCTATTCGAAGTACAACAACAGTACGATAACACACCCGATAGATGTCGATATTATCTACACGCATGTCTATAAAATGAGCCAAAGCCTTTTGCCCACCCGGAAAGATGGCATTCCTATTCTGTGACTGGATGCTAAGCGTAACTACTGACAGCACCATAAATAATGTAATTCTTAGTTTTCTTACCATGATGTATTACAATAATAGGTTATTATATTTCTCATGAAATGATCATCTTTCCAATCCCAACTAATGCCGCAACTTTGTTTACCCAAAGTTCAGATGGACTCCGGGACAAATATAGGCATATTATCTTTTAAAAACAAGCGATAGTAGAAATATTTCTTGTTCTGTCTGCAAAATAGTGGAAACATAACGCCTGCTACCATTTGGTTGACTTGTGTTTTTTGACAATAATAAGGCTTCGGGCATATTTCCTAAGTGGCTTAACAAAGTTTTAGTGCAATTCCTATTCCACCCATTCC
>DLDC01000231.1:678-13583 GCA_002480935.1 Prevotella sp. UBA7782
AACATCTCACCCACATTCCACCCTCATTTCACCCAATTATAAAGGAATTTTGGGAGCGCAGGAACACGCAAGAGACTGATAATAAGTAGTTTAAGCGAGTGTATAGCAGTCAAATCACCGAGCAAAAGCCGTTTAGTGGACACACGCTTTTACATCATTGCGATGGGCATGGCTTGGACGAAGAGGGGCAGATGACATCACTCTTACTTCCTGTTTTTATAGATAGCTCTCAGGTCAACGGCATACATCACAAGCATGAGGGTTATCAGCGCATACACCACAAGTACGTGAAAGCTGTAGAGCTGCGCCACGGCCATCACCACATAAAGCATCAACAGTGCTACGAAAAAAGTAATCTTTGTGTACAATGCCTTGATGCGTGGCATGGCCTTCGCGGTATCAGCTACCTTGAAAGGCAGGTTGGCGTGAGCTGTGCGCTGGGCATAGAGGCACACCAGATAAACCAAAACGGCCACAGCCGAGAGTGCCAATATGGTCCAAGTCTTTCCATAAGCGTCAAGCTCGCCTACCGTGTTCCAATGCAAGGGCACTGCTATCTGATCGGTGGTGAAATAAAACCAGACGGCCACGCCCACATTGGCGATCATCATCAGAGCCGATAGAATATTAAGAATCTTAGCCATTTATATTTATTTTATGCTTAGAATGAAATCAGAAATATCGTTTATCACCCCGTCGGCTACATGTCCGGGCTGCATATACTCATCGGGCGTGCTCTTGCCCTTACCCTCCATGAAGAGGTGGTTGAGCTGAGGATAAGCCTTGAAGCGAGCGTTCTTGTGCCCGGCCAGAACCTTCTTCCACCTGGCGAAGTCGTCCATCGTCACCTGATAGTCGCGCCCACCTTGCAGCAACAGCATGGGCAGGGTGAGCCGCTTGGCCGTCGCTGTGGGCGAATAGCTGTCGTCAAACGCCAGATAACCCATCGGCAGCGATGCTTTCAGCTGGCTGATGGTCTGCGCTATAGAGTCTTTACTCATACCCAGATACTCCAGTTGGTTTTTCATCATATCTGGCAGCTTCAGCGTGGGGGCCGCCATACAGATGATGCCGGCCACATTGCGAGCACGTTCGGCAATGCGTGGGGCGAGCATAGCCCCTAGGCTATGCCCGATAACAAATACCCGCGATGAGTCTATGCCCTGCATATTCTTGGCCAAGGCGATGGCCGAGAGGGCATCGTCTACCGTTTCTGAGTCATAATCACCTTTCATGCCGGGCATGAATCTGTCGGGATAAACCTTCGTGCGCTTGTCATATCTGATGACGGCGATACCCCTTTTGGCCAGTCCCTGCGCCAAATCAGCAAACGGCTTGTTGGGCCCCACCGTCTCATCCATGTCTGATGGTCCTGAGCCATGCACCAATATGGCTACGGGCACGGGCTGCTTGTCGCTCTGAGCAGGCCGGGTGAGAATGCCAGGCAGAGTGATGTCGCCCGTCCTAATGCTTATTTTCTGCTCATTGCCTTGCAAAGTTTGTGAGGCAAGTGGCTGCAAACCCGTCAACGTAAAGGCCTCCACCTCGCCCCCTTCGTTCAGTCCCACGAGCAAGATAGCACTGTAATTGGCGAAGCGCACGCGACGCGTGAAGGCGCTGATGCCCATCTGCTTGCTCANNTCCACGGCTCAGCCGAGAGAGGTTTGCCCAGCTGAGCCTCCAGCGAAGCCACAGCCTCAGCCAGCTGACCGGCTGTCAGAGCGCCCTTCAGATTGCTGCTGCCCATCGCCCATATACTGTCGGCCTTGCCCTGAACGTAATATTGATAGACCTTGTTGGGCGTGTCATAAGCCCTTTTCAGTATATCGGCAAAACGCTGCGCACTTATCGGTAAGACGAGAAGTGTCATAACAAGCATTAAGAAGAAGCGAATGAGTTTCATGATGGGTAGTTTATTGTTCCTTGCAAAGATAGTAAAAAGTCAATACTAAGTCGGTTTCTACGTTCTTAAAAAACATTAAAGCCACAAAGAGCATGGCATCCCAACCCTGAATTTCATGAATCGAACGAGAAGCAAAAGAGAGCCTTTCCACCCCTCTGAAGGGCAGACAGACTCTCTTTCTGTATGGCTCGTCATCCACGAATACCTTTATCAGGCTCCATGGAAGAGATATTCTTTCTGCGTGTCGGCCGTAAGCCGGGTGAACAACTCGTTTTGCAGCTCACGCGCCACGTCGAGGGCATGATTGAGCAGCTTGTCAGAGAAATGCTGCAACAGGTCGTGTGCCTTGAGCGGAGCCGTCTTGTACAGCTCCAGATACTCGGCTTCAAACTCACGTTGCCGCTCATCATTCTCTTTCTCCAGCTTGTCGTATGCTTCCTTAATAATAGGTGCGTAAGCATTATAGTTGGTCATGCCGAGCGTCATCACCTTGCGGAAGGCCCAGTAAGCCGACTTATCATCGGCATGTCCGTTACCTCTTGTGTAAGCCTTCGGCACCGACTCAACGCCCTGATAGAGCGGCAGGAACACGCCCAGGTCGGCCATGCCCAGTGCGATATAGGTTACGTGCCCTATGGCCTGTGGCAAGTTGGGGCGCACCTGTATGATGTGCGTCTGCGTGGTACGGAATATGCTCACCGGCCTCCATGGCTCTTTGCCATTGTTGTGCAGGTAGGGGTCGTGCTCCGTACCGTTGTAGTGGAAGCGGAAGGCCGTGCGCAGCGTCTGAAGGTCGATGGGCTTTTGCGCCTTGGCAAACACGGGGAAGGTGTTCTTTGTCACATCGTTCTTGATGTCAGGCGACAACATTCCCTGTATGCCCCACACACGAGGATAGTTGTAAGTATAGTCGTCGCGGTCGGCATCCTTGCAGTCATGGGCATAAGCCGTATGGAAGTCGAACTTTCCCTTGGCCGGATCGTAAAGGCCATTATCCTGCGCAAACTCCACCAAATCTGGCGAAGCCAGGAAGTTTTCGGTGTCTTCAGGGTCATAATCGCGCAACCTGCTCTGGTTGCCCGTCACATAATAGGCATCGCGCGGTATGCGTGCGGCAAGCCAGCGATGGCCACATGCATTCTCCAGATACCACACTTCCTTGTCGTCTATGAAGCCAATGCCGAATCCTTCGGCCGAACCATATTTGGTGATGAGCGCGCCCAGCCGCTCCACACCCTCACGGGCGGTGTGTATGTAAGGCAACACAATGTTGTAGGTACAGTTTTCTGCCAGTCCGTCGGGCACGTAAGGGTCATATTTCAAGGCCTCGTTGCTGCTGAAGATGGTTTCAGTAGAGCTCATGCCCACGCCTGCCGTGTTAAATCCGGCACTGCCCCACTCGCCCGGAAATTGGAAGTCGGGCAGCCCCGTATAGCCCAGAGCCTTTTCGGGAAGGTCGCACCTGAAGGCGCTGTCCTTGGCCACAAACTGCTTAGGACCGTGGTTGGTGTCGCGATGAAACTCATAGTTGATGGCCATCATGGCATCGAAGTCGCTCGAGCGGCATAAGAATCGTGAGCCGTCGGCCGACATCTCATCGCCTACAATGATGGTAGTACATTCTGAAGGCAATTTGCTTTCGCGTTTAATCATTTTCTTCATATTGCTTCTTCATTAAAGTTTTCGACCGCTAAATTACACAATCTTTCAGATAACACCAAACAAAAGCTCAGAAAACCTTACTTTTCCAGCCACTTTACCCCTATCACATCAAGGCACGCGAGCCCTACACATTTTGTAAACAAATATAACTATGAGCATCCAACTCTAAAGTTTTAGATAAGCCTCTGACAATCAGCAACTTGACAAAACGGGCACTTTGACGTTGCCAAAAGGCCTGTTTCGTGCCCTGAAAAGCATGGTTTTGAAGTCTCAAGTGGGCGTTATGGAAAGGCAAAAAGGCCTATATGATTTTGCTGTAAACATTTTTCCGTTCCGCTACCCCACCCTTCCGCCCACCCTGCAAAGGCTGTTTGGCGTGTCGTTTCATTCATCTTCGCTTCCACGCACTACCCTACCCCCAGCCAGGCCGCGCCCTGTGAAGGACATGAACCGGCTGGACACGAATTGATAATTTAAACAATGTGAAAACTGAACCTCTATCTTTTGGAAAGCATAATGTTTTAAAGAAAAATCCTTAAATTTGCAGATGAACTAATAAATTGCTTTTAAACATCGCTTTTAAAAAATATGATGAAGAGTTTTATATCACTGTTACTTGCCCTGATGCTGGCTGTTCCGGCTCTGCCTCAGGCTAGAGAAGACAACCCATGGAGGGGAAAGAGAGTGGCTTACTTTGGTGATTCCATCACCGACCCACGCAACACAGGTTCGAAGAAGAAGTATTGGAACTTCCTGCAAGAGTGGCTCGGCATAACGCCTTATGTATACGGCATCAGCGGAAGGCAGTGGAACGACATTCCCAACCAGGCTCAGAGGCTGAAGAAGGAGCATGGCAACGACTTCGATGCCATACTGATATTTATGGGAACCAACGACTACAACAACGCCGTGCCTATCGGCGAGTGGTATAACGAGCAGCCCAAGCAGGTGGTAGCGGCACTGCACGCGCCCAAGGCCACTGTTACGCGCATGCAGCGCACGCCGGTTTACACCGACAGCACGTTTCGCGGACGCATCAACATAGCCCTCACCACGCTGAAGAAGATGTGGCCCGACAAGCAGATTGTGGTGCTCACGCCTATTCATCGTGCCATCTTCGATCACGGAGACACCAATATTCAGCCTGACGAAACCTATGCCAACGCACGCGGAATATACTTCGACAAATATGTGGAGAGCGTGAAGGAGGCCGGCAATATATGGGCTGTGCCCGTCATCGACCTGAATGCCGTGAGCGGACTTTACCCCGTCTTCGACGAAGGAGCCATGTATTATCACGATGCCGGCAACGACAGGCTGCACCCTAATGATGCCGGACACGCACGCATAGCACGCACCTTGATTTATCAACTTGGCGCTCTGCCTTGCGTGTTCTAGTATAGACCAAAGCCATTGTCAGGCCGTTTACGATAACAGAGGCGTATATAATGCGAAAACAGGGCATATAACCATGGCCGAGAGCCTCAAAGTATTGTCCTATAATTCCTTAAAAATAACAATTTTAGAGTTTATAAAGGTTTCGCAAAATAAAAACATTGCAGCATAAAAGAAAAAAAACTACTTTTGCAACGCTTTATTTAAGGATTGAGAAAGTATGAGGAAACTGTTTATTCTGGCAGCATTAAGCATATTCATATTGCCGCTTGAAGCTCAGCAAACCTACTCCTTGCAACAGTGCAGGGAGATGGCTTTGCAAAACAACAAGCAGCTTGCGGTGGCCCGCATACAGCAGTCGGTGGCCGCCAACAACCATAAGGCGGCTCAAACCAAGTATCTGCCGCGCGTAGACGGTATGGCCGGCTACCAGCATTTCAGCCGTGAGATAAGCTTGCTCAACAAGCAACAAAAGTCTTCTCTCAGCAATCTGGGCACCAATACCATAGGGCAGGTGGGCAACGATCTGGCTTCCAGCATAACCAACTTGGTAAATCAGGGTGCTCTCACACAGAGCACGGCAGAAAAGCTGAGTGCTTTGCTCGGACAAATCGGCACGCCATTAGTGCAGGCGGGCAATAATATCGGCCAGAGCATACGCGATGCCTTCCGCACCAACACCAAGAATCTATGGGCCGGCTCAGTTACGGTGACGCAACCGCTGTATATGGGCGGGGCCATCAGGGCTGCCAATGAGATGGCCAAGATAGGCGAAGACATGGCGCAGAACGATGTCGACGCACGCACACAAAACATCATCTTTGCCACCGACAATACCTATTGGCTCGCCGTTTCGCTCAGAAACAAGGAGCGGCTGGCACAGAAATATCGTGACTTGGTGGCCAAGCTGAACAGTGACGTACATAAGATGATACGCGAAGGTGTGGCCACACGCAGCGACGGACTGAAGACCGACGTGGCCGTAAACACTGCCGACATCGCCCTGACTAAGGCGCAAGACGGTGTGTCTATCACCAAGATGGCTCTTTGCGAGCTTTGCGGACTGCCGCTAGACACCCAGCTTAATCTGGCTGATGAGGATGAGAAAGGGCTTGTGACGGGCTATGACGTGCATCCCGACCCGCAAGACAGCACCTACAGCCAGCGTCCGGAGATAAGGCTGTTGGGCAATGCGATAGACATGAGCAAGCAAACCACCAAGCTGTTGCGTGCTGCCTATCTGCCCCACGTGGCTCTCACGGGAGGCGTTCTGTTCAGCAACCCCAACGTATATAATGGTTTTCAGGAGAATTTCAAGGACCTTTGGAGCATCGGCGTAGTGGTGCAGGTGCCGCTATGGACATGGCATGAGGGCCGCTATAAGATAAGGGCAGCGCAGAGTCTTACGCAGATAGCAGAGACCAACCTGCAAGACGCACGCAACAAAGTGAACCTTGAGGTGTCTGAATGCCGCTTCAAGGTGAAAGAGGCATATAAGAAACTCAACATGGCACAGAGCAACATGCACAGCGCCGAGGAGAACCTCAGGTGCGCCAACGTGGGCTTTAAGGAGGGCGTCATGACGGTCACAGACGTCATGGAGGCGCAAACAGCCTGGCAGCAGGCCTTCAGCCAGAAGATAGATGCAGAGATTGAGGTGCGCGTAACGCAGGCTGCGCTGCAGAAAGCTCTCGGTACTTTATATTAATAAGAATAAAAACAAAACGTATAGCATATAACATCATGTCAGCAAAATCACAGCACAATAACATTCTTTTGGCTATCATAGGCTTTACGATGGTGGTCGCCACAGTGGCAGTGATAGGCTATTTCACGCTGGGCCGCACACCGGAGGTTATTCAGGGAGAGATGGAAGTGAGCGAATATCGCGTCACCTGCAAGCTGCCCGGACGTATTGCCAAGCTCTATGTCAAGGAAGGCGACTATGTACATGCCGGCGACACACTTGTAAAAATAGAGATTCCGGAGGCCAACGCACAGGAGAAGGTGGCTCAGGCTACGGCCGGTGCAACCAGCGCCATCAGCGATTTGACCGATGCTCCCACACGTAAGGAGACCGTAGAGAGCGCTTATCAGCTCTACAATCAGGCACTTGCGGCTAAGGACATCGCCTTGAAGACCTACGGAAGGATGCAGCGCCTGTATGACGAGGGCGTAACCAGCGCCCAGAAACGCGACGAGGCGCAGGCTGCCTACAAGGCTACGGAGGCTCAGGTGCAGGTGGCCAAGGCGCAATGGGAGCTTGCCAAGAGCGGAGCACGCGAACAAGAGAAGCGCGCGGCACGCGAACAGGCACGCGCGGCAGAGAAAGCTGTAGACGTGGTGCGCTCCATTCTGAAGGAAACGGTGCAGGTTGCAACAGCCGATGGCGAGGTGAGCACCATCTATCCTAAGCTGGGCGAGCTCGTAGGAATGGGCTCTCCCATCATGAGCATCGACATAACAAGCGATATGTGGGGCACCTTCAACGTCAGGGAAGACCAGCTCAAAGGGCTGAAGATAGGCGATACCTTCACCGCCTTTGTACCTGCCTTCAATAAAAGCGTGCGCATGAAGGTGTATGAAATAAAGGATCAGGGAAGCTATGCCGTGTGGAAAGCCACAAAGACAACGGGCGACTACGACCTGAAGACCTTTGAGGTGAAGGCCCGTCCCATCCGGCCTTTTAAGGGATTGCGCCCCGGCATGTCGCTCATCATCAAGTAAAGCGTGCGCCTAAAGCGCTGAAGAAGAGGGAAGAAACGGAATGAAGATACTCAAAAGAATATACAGAATATCATTGAGGGAGTGTGGTATATTGCTTAAAAATCCAATATACCTGTTCTGCATGGTAGTCTTTCCGATTGTCGTGACCATATTCTTTACCTCACTCATGAGTGCCGGACAGCCCACCGACATGCCCTGCGGAGTGGTCGACTTGGACAATACGCCCACCACACGTGCCATGATTCGCAGTCTGGATGCCTTTGAGTATACACACGTCACCAAGTATTACAACAGCGTGAACGAGGCCCGCGAGGATATACAAAGGGGCAATATATATGCCTTTCTCTACATTCCCAAGGGCACGACGAGCGGTTTGGGCGCGTCACGCCGCCCTAAGGTGTCGTTCTATTACACTTATGTGTTCATGCTTCCGGGCAATATGCTCTTCAAAGACCTGAAGACTATCTGCACCTTAGGCTCTGCCCAAGTGGGCATAGAGAAGCTTTCGGCCTTGGGTAAGTCGGCCGAAGAGATTGGAACATTCTTGCAGCCCATCGCCCTCGACGTGCACATGATAGGCAATCCATGGGCTAATTACAACATCTACTTGAGCACTGTGATGGTGCCCGGCATCTTCTTGCTCTTCATCTTCCTTACAACAGCCTACAGCATAGGCACAGAACTGAAGTTCAACCGCAACAAAGAGTGGGTGAGCCTGGCCGGCGGAAAGATGTGGATAGCTCTCTTGGGCAAGCTGCTACCGCAGTTCTGCATCTTCTTCACCATCCTGCTGGCTTATCAATGGTATCTGTATGGCTACCTCAACTTCCCGCATCCGGGCGGCTTGGGCAAGATCATCATGCTGGCTTTCCTGGTAGTTACGTCGTCGCAAGGGTTCGGAGTGTTCGCCTTCGGCCTGATGCCTTCACTGCGCATGAGTATGAGTATCTGCTCGCTGTGGGCCGTTTTGGGTTTCTCGCTGTGCGGTGCCACGTTCCCGGTGTTTGCCATGAACCCCATGATAGAGGCCATGGCACAGCTCATTCCTCTGCGACATTACTACATGATATACCAGATTTGCATCTTCAACGGCTTTCCGTTGATAGACGCTTGGACCAATGTCATGGCCCTCATCACGTTCAGTTTGCTGCCCATTCTGGTGACAAGAAACATCAAGAAGGCCATGATGGAATATGTTTACATCCCCTAAGCGTATGAAAACGGAACAAAGTCTCTTTCAAAGAATCATAGAAGGCATCCACGATATGTGCTATATATGGTGGATGGAAATGAAGAACACCATCAAAGACGAGGGCGTGCTCATCTTCTGCGTGCTGGTTCCGCTGGGCTATCCCCTCATCTACTCGTGGATATACAATAACGAGGTGGTGCGCGATGTGCCCGTGGCAGTGGTGGATATGTCGCATTCTGAGGCCAGCCGCGAGTTTGCCAGGAGGTTTGATGCCTCACCCAGCACCAAGGTGGCCTACTATTGCGACAACCTCAACGATGCCAAGACGCTCATAGGACAGCAAAAGGCCTATGGCATACTCTACTTTCCGGAGAGCTTTCAGCGCGACTTAGGGCGCAGTGAGCAGGCACATGTGGGCGTGTATTGCGAGATGAGCTTCATGCTAACCTATAAGGCTATCTTTCAAACAGCAACGAGTGTGGCTGCCGATATGAACACTGCCATACAGCTTCCGCAGTCGGGTGGCTTCACAAACCGCGATGATGAGATAAACGCAAAGCCGCTCGACTTCGACGAGATAGCCATGTTCAACAGTCCGTTGGGCTATGGCAACGCTCTGTTGCCTGCCGTGCTAATCCTTATTCTACAGCAAACACTGCTTTTAGGCATTGGTCTGTCGGCCGGCACGGCGCGTGAGAACAACCGCTTCAAAGACCTTGTGCCGATGAGCCGGCACTTCAACGGCATCTTCAGAATTGTGCTGGGCAAGTCGATGTGCTACTTTATGATCTACTGTGTGATGGGCGCTTACATCACGCTGGCCGTGCCGCGAATGTTCCGCTTCACGGCTATCGCGCAGCCCGCTCACCTGGCTTTGTTCATGATACCCTTCATCTTGGCTGTCATCTTCTTCGGCATGTTCCTCTCATGTATGGTACGCTATCGCGAGAATGTTATATTGCTGGTGGTCTTCACGTCGGTTCCCTTCCTCTTTATGAGTGGCGTGAGCTGGCCGCAAAGCAACATACCGGGCATTTGGGAGGGCTTTGCCAGCCTCATACCCTCCACCTTTGGCGTTCGGGGCTTCCTCAAGCTGAGCTCCATGGGTGCCGACTTGCACGACGTAGAAACAGAGTATCAGGCGCTGTGGATACAGGTGCTGGTTTACTTCTTTGCCACTTGCATGGTATATCGTTATCAGATTCTCTCAGCCAGAAAGCACGCCATCGAACGCATGGAGCGCATCAAGAGCAGCCTGATAAACCAGCCTGACGTGAAGGAAACGCAACAGTAAATGAGGCTTACCCAGTTGTCTGCATTGCAGATGAGTGTCTTTCATGAGGCAAAAGATGTAAAGAATCTTCGCAACTTGCCTACCACAATACATCTAAGTGGGCAAGTTGCATAAGCAGCTGAATATCAATCATCTAGACAAACGGGGCATTCAGCCCTTCAAAAGCGGCCGTTCAGCAAGCCGAAAAGGGCTGTTTGAACAGCTGAAAATGCCTGTTTGAGGACGTCAAAGCATGTGTTTGGCGAAGCCTCAACGCCACTGTAAGCATTTTATACCCATCCTAACACAAAAAGGAGGAGCAGGTTTCAGGCCCGTTCCTCCGTTATATCATCTGCTGAGAAGCCTCAGCGTCAGTCGTTGTTCACCTTGACTATCTTTGTGGGACCCATCTCCTTATTGCGTCGGTTCACCACCGTCACTACGGCTTGAGCCAGGTTCAAGAACTCACGACCCACTATGCTGCCGGCATCAACAGCCTCGGGCTTGCCTGCATCACCACTTTCGCAGATGCCTTGCACAATAGGAATTTGCGCCAGCAAGGGGCAGTGCATCTCCTCAGCGAGGTTTTTGCAGCCGTCTTTCCCGAAGATATAATACTTGTTGTTGGGCAGTTCGGCCGGAGTAAAGTAAGCCATATTCTCCACAAGACCCAGAATAGGCACGTTCACCTTGTCGTTTCTGTACATGTCGATACCCTTTCTGGCATCAGCCAGAGCCACCTTTTGTGGTGTGCTCACAATCACTGCTCCTGTGATGGAAAGCGTTTGCAGCAGGGTGAGATGAATGTCGCTGGTGCCCGGCGGCGTGTCGAGTATGAAGTAATCAAGGTCGCCCCAGTCGGCATCGGCAATGAGCTGCTTCAGTGCAGCCGTCGCCATACCGCCTCGCCATAGCGTTGCCGTGTCGGGATTAACAAAGAATCCGATACTCAGCAACTTCACGCCATACTTCTCTATAGGCTCTATGAGGTCGCGGCCATCCTTCTTCACGGCATAAGGACGTGCGTCCTCCACTCCGAACATCTTAGGCATGGAAGGCCCGAAGATATCGGTGTCGAGCAAGCCCACCTTATATCCAAGCTTGGAAAGGGCTATAGCCAGGTTGGCAGCCACGGTGCTTTTGCCCACACCACCCTTGCCAGAGCTCACGGCAATGATGTTCTTAACGTCCGGCAGCAAGTGTCCCACCTCAGGACGGGGCGCGCTCTTAAACTCCGGAGTGATGGTAACCTCCACGTCCTTGCCTATGGAGTAATGCAACTGAGCCTCAGCTGCCTTCATGGTAGACTTGAGAAAGGGGTCTGTGTCACGTGGAAAGATGAGCGAGAACGACACCTTCATGCCGTTGATGCGAATATTATCGGCCACCATTCCACTCTCTATCAGATTCTTCTTTGTACCTGGATATACAACAGTAGCCAAAATTTCACGAATAAGTTTTGGATATAGTGTCATNNTATTCTTTGTACCCGGATAGATCACCTTCTCCAGGGCATCACGTATCAGTTTGGGATATAATACACTCATAATGATTTGCTTTGATTGGGTTACAAAGGTACGAAAAAAAAGCATACGCACGTTGTTCTGTTGGCTTTATTTTGCTTTTCAGCCATCAACATGCCTATGCTTTGGGGTTATCTGTCACTATAGGGCGCGTCATCGGGAGGTTTCCAGCCCGCTGCGCTTGGTGCGTTTATACGACCGGTAGTCGTCTAACGGTATCTCAACATCGGGCTCTTGCAGCTCGCCCTCATGCGGAAGGGCAAACTTCATGTAGCGTATGCTCAGCCCACGCTCTATCCATTGGTTCTCGTAATAGGTGTGTATGTTGAGTATCTCTCTGGTCTTCTCATCGAGACGATCGTTTTCAGCATACAGATTTTCGGTACAGAAGAGCACAGGAAGGTTGTTTTTCTGCACCATGAAGCGTGTGTATGTGAAGAGAAAATTAGAGTCGGTTTTCAGATGAACAGTGCCTCCGTCAACCAAGAAGCGACGATAGCGCTCCATGAAGTAAGTGCTGGTGAGTCGCTTGCGGGCATTCTTCATCTGCGGATCGCTGAATGTAAGCCATATCTCCTGCACCTCATCGGGAGCGAAGAAGCGGTCTATCAGCTCGATGCTTGTGCGCAGAAAGGCCACGTTGGTAAGGTTCTCGGCCAGCGACTGCTTGGCTCCGGCGTGCATACGGGCACCCTTTATGTCTACGCCTATGAAGTTTATGCCGGGATACATCTTCGCAAGGCCCACCGTATATTCGCCCCGTCCGCATCCCAACTCAAGCACAATGGGGTTCTGGTTATGGAAGTAATCATCGCGCCACCGCCCTTTCATGGGGAAAGGAGCGGCCATAATGACACGATAGGGGTACTCGAAGACATTCTTAAACGTCTCCATCTCAGCAAACTTCTTCAGCTTTCCTTTACTCATAACATGATAGATTTATCGGTCATCGGCAGTCCATGCCATGCCCGCAAAGAGCCTTCAGCCTCTGGGGCGTGAGCTGTTTGCACTGCCAGGCAACTGCTTATGGGTTGCAAAGTTAATGAATTAATTCGGCAAAGGCAAAAGAAAAGCCCACCAACCTATGGTTGACGGGCTTAAATATGTTATATCGTGATGTTTAGAAGGTGTCTTGTGCCTCCTCTTTCAGCAGGTCTTCATAGAAGTGGGCGTGTGCTGTGTTCACGTAAGGCAGCAGGAACAGGAAGCCGGTGCCCAGCGTGCAGCAGC
>DLDC01000092.1 GCA_002480935.1 Prevotella sp. UBA7782
ACATTTCAGGGGCCGTTATCAGTATCTCGTCAACTATTTCACCTTCCTTGCGCAGGAAGTGAGGGAATATCTTGCCCAGATGGGCTTCACCAAGCTCAATGATATAGTGGGTCATACAGAGCTGATAGAGACAAGACACACCGATGACAAGAAGCTCTCTACTCTCGACTTCAGCCGTTTGCTGCATCAGGAGAAGGGTAATTGCAGCTTCTACCACACCACGCAGCAAATTCACGACCTCAGCGACGTGCTCGACAGGCGCATCATTCACGGAGCCGAACGTGCCATTGAGCGGAAGGATGAGGTGAACCTCGACTTCGCCATCAAGAATACCGACCGCGCGGTGGGCGCTATGCTGAGCGGTGAGATAGCCTCGCGCTACGGCGAAAAGGGCCTTCCCGACAAGACAATCAACGTGCGCTTCAAGGGTTCTGCCGGTCAAAGCTTCGGCGCATTCCTTGTTAAGGGCGTCGATTTCAAGCTGGAGGGCGACACCAACGACTATTTTGCCAAGGGACTGAGCGGCGGACGCATCTCTATATTGCCGCCTATACGTTCTAACTTTGCCGCTGAAGACAATATTATAGCCGGAAACACCGGCCTGTATGGCGCTACCAGCGGCGAGCTGTACGTCAACGGCAAGGTGGGAGAGCGCTTCGGCGTGCGCAACTCCGGCGCCATTGCCGTGATAGAAGGCGCCGGCGACCACTGCTGCGAGTACATGACAGGCGGCCGAGTGGTGGTTCTGGGCGAGACAGGACGCAACTTTGCTGCCGGAATGAGCGGCGGTGTGGCCTATGTTTGGGATAAGAACCATAACTTCGACTTCTTCTGTAACATGGATATGGTGGAGATAAACCTGGTGGAAGACAGTGCTTACCGCAAGGAGCTGCACGAGCTGATACGCCAGCACTATCTCTACACGGGCTCAAAGCTGGCCCGCACCATGCTGGATGACTGGAGTCACTATGTAGAAGACTTCATTCAGGTGGTGCCGATAGAGTATAAACGCGTGCTGCAAGAGGAGCAGGTGAAGAAGTTACAACAGAAAATCGCTGACATGCAGCGCGACTATTAAAACACAGACGACAATGGGAAATCCAACAGCATTTTTACATATAGACCGCAAAGAAGCAGGTTACAGACCTATTCATGACCGTATTCACGACTTTGGAGAGGTGGAGCAGACCCTCAACCAAAAGGATAGAAGGGAGCAGGCCAGCAGATGTATGGACTGCGGAGTGCCCTTCTGCCATTGGGCTTGTCCGCTGGGCAACAAGCCGCCAGAGTGGAATGATGCCCTGTATAAGGGCGACTGGGAGCTCGCCTACAGGCTGCTGAATGACACTAACGACTTTCCGGAGTTTACAGGGCGCATCTGTCCGGCCCTCTGTGAGAAGGCCTGCGTGCTCAATTTAATGAACCATGAGCCCACAACAAACCGCGAAGACGAGGCTGCTATTACCGAGCATGCTTGGGAGGAAAACTACATCGTGCCCGTAGAAATAGAACGTAACGGCAAGAAGGTGGCCGTTATCGGAGCCGGGCCGGCCGGACTAGTAGCGGCCAACAGGCTCAACCACATGGGCTATAGCGTCACCGTGTTCGATGCAAGAGAGAATGCCGGTGGCTTGCTCAGGTACGGAATACCCAACTTTAAGCTCAACAAAGAGGTGATAGACCGCCGATTGCATCTTCTGGAAGAGGAGGGCATAACCTTCAAGTATAACGTGAAAGTAGACCTGAAGAAGTTGCCAGAGGGCTTCGACGCATACGTTGTGGCCACCGGAACGCCTACGGCACGCGACCTGAAGATACCCGGACGCGACCTGAAAGGCATCTACTTTGCACTGGACATGCTCTCACAGCAGAACAGAGTGCTGGCGGGTATGGAGTTCAAACGCGAGGAACTGGTGAACGCCAAGGGCAAGGATGTGCTTGTGATAGGCGGTGGCGACACGGGAAGCGACTGCATCGGCACGGCGCACAGACAGGGTTGCAAGAGCGTAACGCAGATAGAGATTATGCCCAAGCCGCCCGTTGGTCCTGACGACCCCAACAATCCATGGCCCAACTGGCCCCGTACGCTCAAGACAACATCCAGCCATGAGGAGGGTTGCACCCGCCGCTGGAACATCAACTCGCTGGAGTTTCTGGGCAAGAACGGCAAGCTTACGGGCGTGAAGGTGCAGCCCATAGACTGGAAACCCAACCCTGCCGGAGGGCGTCCGCTTATGGTTGAGGCCGGCGAACCCGAGGTTATCAAGGCCGACATGGTGCTGCTCTGCATGGGCTTCCTGAAGCCCCAGCAGCCCGAAATGCCCAAGAACGTGTTCTTTGCGGGCGATGCCAAGAACGGAGCCTCACTTGTTGTGAGGGCCATGGCAAGCGGAGGCGATGCCGCCAAGGCCGTGGATAAGTTGCTGAGAGGCTGACTCTACATCTTATGACAAATAAAAGAAAGGCATTTCCACCACCCTTTGAGGGTGTGCGGAGATGCCTTTCTTCGTGGGCTTGTGGCCTTATTTCTTCAGGCTGTCGTTCAGCGTGCCCTGCCGGCGTGCCATCTTGCGCATCTTGCGCAGGGCCTTGTCGCGTATCTGTCTCACCCTCTCGCGCTTCAGTCCGTTTGCCTGCGCAATCTCCATCATGGTTTGTCGCGGGCAGCCGATGCCGAAGAAGGCACTCACAATGGTTTTTTCGCGCTCGTCAAGACGGTTGAGGGCCCATTGCAGCTCATCGCTTATGCCGTGCTCTATGAGCTTGTCATCGGCTTGTATGGCATTCTTGTCTTCCAGCACATGCAGCAGGTTGAAGGCGTTGTGACTGCCAATGGGCAGCGGCTGGTCTACAGATAAGGCCTTCTGCGGTTGCTTTCTGACGCTCTCTTCCTCCTTGCGCGGCACCTTATAGAGGCCAGCCTGCTCGTTTATGGCACGCTCTATGGCACTGCGTATAAAGCCGTTGGCATACGATACGAAGCGTTTTCCGCGCGTGGCGTCAAACTTTCTCGATGCCTCTATCATGCCTATCGTGCCCTCACTCACCAGGTCATCCATAGACAGGCCACGGTTCTGATACTCCTTGGCAATGCTCACCACATAGCCAAGATTGTCGGTCACTAGTTTATTGCTGTTATTATCTGCCATAACTTATTGCTTTTTCGGTTTTTTGTCGCCCATGCCCCACGTTGTGCGAAGCATGTGTTAGACGTTGCAAATATATAAAATTTATTGCTAACTTGCTTTCTTCTCACGCTAAATATTTTGGCTTTGTTATGGTCAAAGCGCCTTTCTGCCATCCGGAGGGCACTTTCTTTGCTTTTCATCGTGCCTTTATCATGATATTAAACAAATTATATTTCATGATAATATAAATTATATTGAATTATAAAATAAATTATATTACATCTGAATATAAATTATATTATTTTTTCATTCCGCCTCTTTTGCTTCCTTGTATGCAGTGTTCAGCCATCCGCCGGGGCCATTGCTGTTTTGCCGGCTTAGTGGTGTCACAAAAAAAGGCTCCCCGGTTAAGGGAGCCTCTGCTATGACTATGACTTAGGACTACATCAAGCCCAGCCATCGAAGAATGTCGTTGAGATTGGCCACTACCATGAGAATGAGCAGGAAGGATATGCCTATATACTCTGCTCTTATCATGAATTTCTCGCTGGGCTTGCGCCTTGTTATCATCTCGTAGAGCAAGAAGAGCACGTGGCCGCCGTCGAGTGCCGGTATGGGAAGGATGTTCATGAAGGCCAGGATGATGCTCAGAAAGGCCGTCATGCGCCAGAATTTATACCAGTTCCACTCTGCCGGGAACAGTCCTCCGATGGCACCGAAGCCTCCGAGCGACTTCACTCCCTCTGAAGAAAACACATATTGCATGTCGCTCACATAGCCTTTCAGCACGTCCCAGCCGTAGGCTATGCCCGCGGGGAAGCTCTGCAAAAAGCCGTAATCTACATGCGTGGGCTTATAATAGTCCATAATGGTGCTGCGGGCTACGCCTATTGCCAGTTCGGGTGTGAGCACGGCGCGGCGCACGAGCGTGTCTTTAGCGCCTTTATGTGTGAAAGCCAGGGTCACGCTGCGCACCTTCATAGAGTCTTGTGATGTGGTGGCGTTTTCCATTTTTTGCTGCAGCGAGCTGATGGCATCGTCTATGTCATTCCATGAGCTGACGGGTTTGCCGTTGAAGGCCACTATGCGGTCGCCCGCCTTCATGCCCATCTTCAGAGCCGGAATGCCGTATTTGTCGGTCTTCATGCTCTTTGCTATCTCCGGATAGTCGGTGCTCAGGCCCTTTATAACAGCCGGAACGTAGGGTCTGACAAAGGCCGGTTGTGCCTTGACCATATCCAGCAGGTTGATGTTTCCGGGCAGGTTGAGGCTCATCTTCTTGCCGTTGCGTATGATGTCTACGCGATGTGCTTTAGACAAGTCGCGAAACATGTCGCCGTTGAAGTCCTTAAACGCCCGCTTGTCTGTGCCCAGCAGCACGTCGCCATCCCTGAATCCGAGTTGCTTGGCTTGGCTGTTGAAGGTCATGCCCATGCTCATGTTGGCCACTTTATAATAGGTATCGCCCCAGTGGAACATAATCATGGAGTAGATGAAGAGCGCCAGCACGAAGTTGACTGTCACACCTCCAATCATGATGAGCAGCCTCTGCCATGCCGGTTTGGTGCGAAACTCCCACGGTTGTGCCGGTTTGGCCATCTGATCGGTGTCGAAACTCTCGTCTATCATGCCTGCTATCTTGCAATAACCGCCCAGTGGGAGCCATCCCATGCCGTATTCGGTGTCGCTGTTCTTAGGCTTCCAGCTGAAGAGAGCGCCCTTCCATTTGCCTATTGACACGTCGAAGAAGATGAAAAACTTTTCTACCCGCACGCCGAAGAGCTTGGCAAAGAACATGTGTCCGCCCTCATGCAGCAGCACGAGCAGGGATATGGAGAGAATGAACTGAATGAGTCTGATGAGAAAAACTTCCATGATGATTTTGTTATTTGTTCATGATTTCGGTTGCAATGCGCCTGGCTTCGGCGTCGGTCTGTACGTAGACGTCGTAGTCGGGCTTCTTTTCAAAGGTGGCCTTAGCCATGGTTTGCTCTATGATGTCGCCCATGTCGAGGAACGAGCACTGCCCTTTGCGGAAGCCCAGGTTCACTATCTCGTTGGCGGCATTCACTATGCAGGGCATGTTTCCGCCAGCCTTGATGGCCTGATAGGCCATGGCGAGGCACTTGAATTTGCTTACGTCGGGCTTGAAAAACTCTAGTGGCTGGCTGAAAAGGTCGAGCCGCTTGCCGTTGAGAGGCAGTCTGTCGGGATAGGTGAAGGCATACTGAATGGGCAGACGCATGTCTGGCACGCCCAGCTGACCCTTTACGGCTCCGTCGACAAACTGTACGGCGCTGTGAAGAATGCTTTGTGGGTGGATAAGAACCTGAATCTTGTCGGCCGGAACGCCGAAGAGCCACTTGGCCTCCATCACTTCGAAGCCCTTGTTCATGAGTGAGGCCGAGTCTATTGTTATCTTTGCGCCCATCTGCCATGTGGGATGCTTCAGCGCGTCGGCGGCCGTCACGTTGCGCAACTGTTCGTGTGTATAGAGCCTGAAGGGACCTCCTGAGCAGGTGAGCAGTATTTTTTCTATCTCATTGCCGGCCTCTCCCACGATGCTTTGGAATATGGCTGAGTGCTCACTGTCTACCGGAATGATGGGCGAGTGATACTCATTGGCGAGGCGGCATATCAGTTCACCGGCCACCACTAGCGTTTCTTTGTTGGCCAGGCATATCTTTTTATGGGCCTTGATGGCCCTTATGGTGGGCTCAAGTCCGGCAAAGCCCACCATGGCAGTGAGCACCATGTTGATGGGTCCGGCCTCTACAATTTGGCAAAGCGCCTCTCTGCCGGCATAAACCTTAATGTCGGGCTGGTTGCTAAGCGCATCTGAGAGGGCCTTGTAATGGGCTTCGTTGGCTATTACCACAGCGGCGGGGTGATATTGGCGTGCCTGTTGGGCCAGCTTCTCCCATTGGTTGTTGGCCGTCAGGCAGTAAGCCTCAAAGCGGTCGGCATGTTGTGAGATGACATCAAGGGCCTGCGTGCCTATAGAGCCCGTGCTGCCCAGAATGCATATTTGCTGTTTCATCTTGATGCAATATATTAATATAAGGTGTAATGGGCTTTCGCTCGGCTAGCTGTCTAGACTGAGAAGCCCTTCGGGAATGTTCATTGTGACGGTCTGACCGGCGGTGTCTATATCCTCAATAAGATTGTCGGATGCCGGCACAAGCACTTCGCCCTGCTCTGTTTCTATCTCAAAGAGCAGGTTGATGGTGCTGTCGTCTAAGCCGGTTATGGTGCCCACGATGTGCCCCGTGGCCGCGTCTATGAGCTTAAAGCCTATGATGGCGGCCACAGAAGGGTTGTCGGCATCGGCGTCGGCAAGCTTTCGGGGAAAGAAAACATCTGCTCCGGTGAGTTCAGAAGCCTTTTCTTGCGAGTTGACATCGCAAAACTTAACGATTGCTGTGCTGTCTGACTGAAAGCGATATTCTTCGAGGAAGAAGGGAACCAGAATGCCCTCGATGTCCAGCACCAGGTATTCGGCATCCGTACGGTCGAATATGTCATCGCTGAATTGCATCTTCAGCTCGCCTTTCACGCCATGCGGCTTCCCTATACGGCCTATCTTGTATACTTCTTCGGGTCTTATCATCAGCTGTTGGTGCGTTGTATGTGTGCTCCGAGGGCGTTAAGTCGGTTCTCAATGTCCTCATATCCCCGGTCTATCTGGGCAATGTTGTCTATCCGGCTCGTGCCTTTTGCGCTGAGAGCTGCTATGAGCAGGGCTATGCCGGCGCGTATGTCGGGGCTTGTCATTCGCCCTGCGCGCAGCTGTCGGCAATGGTCGTGGCCCACCACAACGGCCCTGTGAGGGTCGCATAGAATGATTTGGGCGCCCATATCGATGAGTTTGTCAACGAAAAAGAGTCTGCTTTCGAACATCTTTTGGTGGAAGAGCACGCTTCCTCTGGCTTGTGTGGCCACCACGATGAGCACAGATATGAGGTCAGGAGTGAGGCCGGGCCAAGGCGCGTCGGCCAGTGTCATAATGGTTCCGTCTATGAATGAGTCTATCTCATAATGGTCTTGACGGGGTATGATGAGGTCGTCGCCCTCCTCAATGATGCGTACTCCCAGCCTGCGGAAGCTCTCCGGAATGATGCCTAAGTGTCGTATAGCCACATCTTTAATGCGTATGCCGTCGCCAACCATGGCAGCCATGCCTATGAAGGAGCCCACCTCGATCATGTCGGGCAGGGTTGTGTGCGTTGTTCCGTGCAGTTCCTTCACGCCAACTATGGTAATCAGGTTGCTGGCAATGCCGCTTATGCAGGCTCCCATGCGGTTGAGCATGTGGCATAGCTGCTGTATGTAAGGCTCGCAAGCTGCGTTATAGATGGTGGTAGTGCCTTCGGCGAGCACTGCAGCCATGATGATGTTGGCCGTACCGGTAACAGAAGCCTCGTCAAGAAGCATGTAAGAGCCCACTAGCTTGTCGGCTTTTATCTCGTAAACGTTGCGCCCTTCCACATGCTCAAAGGTGGCTCCGAGATGCCTGAAGCCCAGGAAGTGGGTGTCAAGTCGCCTTCTGCCTATCTTGTCGCCGCCTGGTTTGGCCACCGTAGCCTTGCCAAAGCGCCCCAGCAAGGGCCCTATGGTGAGCACGGAGCCTCGCAATGAGGATGCGCGCTTAACGAATTCGTCGCTCTGGAGATAGTCTAGGTCGAGCTCATCGGCTTGGAATGTGTACTCACAAGAACCTGTTTTCTCAACCTTTACGCCCATATCTATGAGCAGCTTGATGAGGTTTTTCACATCGAGAATGTCGGGTATGTTTCTCAACACCATCTTTTCTGGCGTGAGCAGCGTGGCGCTCACCACTTCAAGAGCCTCATTCTTGGCTCCTTGCGGAGTTATGGTTCCGTGCAGGCGATGCCCTCCTTCGATGATAAACGATTCCATTTTTTATTTTCTTTTACGCCGCCTGTCGGTCAGCTCGCGTTCGTTAATCTTGTCAAATGTAAAATGGTCTAAGTCCAGTTGTATCTTACCGTCGGTATATCTGGCCAGATCTGAAGCCACCTTCTCATCGTCGGCAGAGCCGTGGCTCCACTGTATGAGGTCGCGTTTCATTTGGTTTGCCACCAGCCTTACGAGTGCGTCGCGCTCCTCACCGGGCTCCATAGACTTGAGTTTGTCGAACAATTCGAACATCATCTTGCCGTAATGGCGCACCGGAATATGCGTCATGGGGTAGGTGAGAGGCTTGGGCCGCTTCTCTATTTGCTTTGCCTGAGAGATGTCGAAGGGGTAATCGATGTCTAATTTAAAGTCGGCCATGATGGCAAGATGGTCCCATAGCTTGCGCTCATGGTCTTCGTTACGGTCCATCTGCGGGGCCATACGGTCCATGACGGCCACTATGGCCTCGGCGCAACGCTGTCTTTCCTCCTTGGTAGGAAGCTTGCAGGCGTAGTCCACCATGCTTTGCACTTCCCTTCCGTACTCCGGCAGGCGTAGTTTTTCGCGTTGCGTGTTGTAATCCAGTCCTTTTATGTTCATCATATCTGGGTTTCTAATATATTTTTTACAGTAGTTTCTTGGGCTTTTTGGCCACGAAGTCCTTCAGATAAAAGGGCACAAAGTAGGCTACATCCTCAAAACGGCCTTCTGCCATGCGCTTTTCGGCGAGCGGAAGCATGTTCTTTGCGAGCGGCTCAATGTCTTTTATGAGGTGCGCGTTGGGATGGTTGATGGTGCTCATACATTTAGATGCGCCATTGCCGAAGAAGTAAACGGGGCCCCGGTCGAGGTATTCGCGGTAGGTATCAGCGTCTACCACGTCGGCTTGTATGCCTCTTTGCTCTTTCAGCGCGCGGTCGAATATCTGCGAGTATACCTCCATACGCCGTGCGTCAAGCATGGGGCAGATGAGTGATTCGGGCTCTATCTCCTCGTGATGCAGCAGCACCGGCACGCAAAGCAGCTCAAGGGTGGGCACCGCAATGAGCTTTACGCCGCGGCCATAGCATATACCTTTGGCCATGGAAACGCCGATGCGCAGGCCTGTATAAGAGCCCGGGCCGCAGCTAACTGCCACGGCATCAAGAGGAATGGCGTGATTATCAATAAATGAGAGTGCCTCATCAATAAAGGTTCCCAGCCTTTCTGCATGGTTCGGACCACTGTGATCTTCTTTGTTAAAGATGCATTCGCCGTCGTTGCTTACGGCTGCCGAGCACACTGAAGTGCTGGTTTCAATGTTCAAAATACAAGACATAAAATATAATATCTTCTAAATAATCCGCAAATTTACGCTTTTTTCCTCGCTTTTTTGTACTTTTGCATATATTTAACTCAATAGCACTATCATGATATTATCTATGACTGGTTACGGCAAAGCTGTCGTAACGTATAAACAGAAGAAGATTAACGTTGAGATAAAGTCACTTAACAGCAAGGCACTCGACCTCTCTACGCGCATCGCACCCCTATATAGGGAGAAGGAAATGGAGATACGCAAGCTCATTGCAAAGGTGTTGGAGCGTGGCAAAGTAGACTTTGCTATATGGATAGACCAGGATGCTACCGCTGACGCAACGCCTATCAACTCAGCCTTAATCGAGAATTACTATCATCAGATAAAGGATTTGTCGGAGCGCTTGGGCATACCTGAGCCCACCGATTGGTTTCAGATACTCGTCAGAATGCCTGATGTTACGCTTAAAACCGACAATGAAGCGCTCAGTGATGAGGAATGGGAGGCTGCCAAAACGGCCATTCATCAGGCTCTAGACCACCTTGTGGAGTTCAGAACGCAAGAGGGTGCGGCCTTACAAAAGAAGTTTAACGAGAAGGTAGACAACATTGAGAAGCTCTTGCACAGCATAGATGCTTATGAAGAGAGCCGCGTTCCTAAGATAAAAGCTAAGCTTATAGAAGAGCTGAAGCAGATTCCGGAGGTGCAATATGACAAGAACCGGCTTGAGCAAGAGCTTATTTACTACATCGAAAAGCTTGATATAAGCGAGGAGAAGCAGCGTTTGGCCAATCATTTGAAGTATTTCCGCGAGACAATGAACGAGTCTGGGCATGGCGTAGGCAAGAAACTGGGCTTCATAGCACAGGAGATGGGTCGCGAAATAAACACTACGGGCTCTAAAAGCAACCAGGCTGAGATGCAGAACATTGTGGTTAAGATGAAAGATGAGCTGGAGCAAATCAAGGAACAAGTATTAAACGCACTCTAAATGAAAGGAAAATTCATTGTCTTCAGCGCGCCGTCAGGCAGCGGCAAAAGTACCATCATCAACTGGCTCATGCAGTCTCACCCCGAGTTGTCGCTGGCTTTCTCTATCAGTTGCACCAGTAGGGCACCCCGTGGCAATGAGCGTAATGGCGTGGAATACTTTTTCTTGTCGCCTCAGGAGTTCAGACAGAAGATAGCCGAAGGCCAGTTTTTGGAGTACGAAGAGGTTTATCAGGATCGCTTTTACGGCACGCTGAAGAGTCAAGTAGAGGCTCAGGCAGAACGTGGAGAGAACGTAGTGTTCGACGTAGACGTGAAAGGCGGCTGTAACATCAAGCGCTTTTATGGCGACAGAGTGTTGAGCCTGTTCATTCAGCCGCCCTCACTGGCTGAGTTGGAGCGTCGTCTTCGTGGCAGAGCGACCGACACAGAAGAGGCCATTAGCAATCGTCTTGCTAAGGCGAAGTATGAACTTTCGTTTGCCAACCAGTTCGATCATGTGATTGTGAACGATGATCTGAAGCAGGCCGAACAGCAAACCTATGAGCTGGTTAGTAGTTTCCTGAAAGGCTGAAGCCATGCGCATAGGTATTTACGGCGGCACTTTCAACCCCTTTCATAACGGTCATCTCACCCTGGCCCGCACTTTTTTAAGTGAGTATGAGCTTGATGCGGTGTGGCTGATGGTGTCGCCTCAGAACCCTTTCAAGCGCAATGATGTTCTTTTGTCTGACGAGTTGCGCTACAAAATGGTGAGCCAGGCTTTGCAAAATGAGCCTTGTTTGCATGCAAGCAACTACGAGTTCAGCTTGCCCAAGCCCTCTTACACCTGGCATACCCTGCAAAAGCTCTCGGCCGACTATCCTTCTCACAGCTTCATATTATTAATAGGAGCCGACAACTGGCGCGATTTTTCCAAGTGGTATCATGCCGATGACATCCTCAGGCATTATGAAATAGCTGTCTTTCCACGTGAGAACGTGGTCTTGAATGCGTCGGAAATGCCACGAAATGTAAATATTTTACATGCTCCGCTTGTCAATATCAGCAGCACGGAGATACGCAACAGAGTGGCAAAAGGCTTGCCGATAGACAGTCTTGTGCCTGCTTCTGTGGCTCAGATGATACGTCAGCATAAGCTCTATGCCCATCAATGACTTGCAAATATAAGGTCGATAGGAGCTTTCACTCATTTTTTTGCACATTGCAATGCACGGTATGGCTTTTTATCCATACTTTTTGCCCACTTTCCTCGCATTGCCTTTGATAAACCAAACAAAACTTGATGGTTTGGGAAAAAAGCACTAATTTTGCACCAAATTATCGTTGAGGTATGAGATACGTGCGCAAAGTAACGTCTTTATTAAAACTTTTTTACGAGCCATTGAGGCGTAACGGGCTTTTCTTCAGCTTCATGTTGCTCACCACCTTCACCGTGAGCGTGCTCGAATTGCCGGATGATGAGCGGGTGTCAGGCACCCCGCTGGGCTGGGACGAGTCGTTCTTGGAGGTTTATTTGTTATGTGTTGTGCTCGCCTTGCTGCCCTTGCGTGTGCGCCGATGGGTCAGTGGCGTGTTGGCATTCATGGTATATGCCGTGTCCATAGCCGATGTATTCTGCTTTCAGAAGTTTCATTCCGTGCTCAATCCCACTATGCTTCTGCTCGTTGGCGAGACCGATAGCCGCGAGGCAAGCGAGTTTCTGACAAGCTATCTCACCCCCGATCTCATCTTTTCAGGGGTAGGTCTCATCCTGCTTTACGCCATCTTGCACCTTGTCTTCGGCCTTTTGTGGCATCGGAGGCAACATTTCCCCGTGTCCATACGTGTGACCTTGAATGATGCCGTGGCCACTTGCAAGCGGCTGCAGGCTCCTTTTGGCTTCTTGGTTCTGGCCTTATTGGCTGTCTGCATCTGCACTTCGGCTCACAATTATGCCAAGATGAGGCTCTTGTTTGGCCTCGATTCCATCGGCGAGATAGAACATGAGCTCACCAATAAGGATTGCGCGCAGTTTTATCAGCCCTGTTCCAGACTGGCATTCAGCATCTTCAGCAACGAGTTGGCCGCACAGCAGGTAGGCAAGCTCATTGCTGCCAAAGACAAGGCGGGCGTAGACAGCTGCTCGTTCACTTCACCTAACATCGTGCTTATCATCGGAGAGAGCTACGGCAAGCACCATTCGCAGCAGTATGGTTACTTTATGCCCACCACGCCCAGGCAGATACGATTGCAGAAGACGGGCCTTCTCACACCCTTCACCGATGTTGTGTCGCCCTGGAACCTCACCAGTTACGTCTTCAAAAATGTGTTCTCACTGCATGTAGTGGGCGAAAAGGGCGAGTGGTGCGATTATCCTCTCTTCCCCGAACTGTTCAGAAAGGCAGGCTATCACGTCACTTTCGCCACCAATCAGTTCCTTCCCAAGGCCAAGGAAGCCGTATACGATTTCAGCGGAGGCTTCTTTTTGAACCATCCAGAGCTCTCCGCGTCGATGTTCGACACGCGCAACGACCGCTTGTTCCGCTACGATGCTGGCCTTGTAAAGGACTATTATGACCATCTGAGCAAGCAAAACAAAGAGCATAACCTCATCATCTTCCACCTCATCGGGCAGCATGTGGGCTACATACAACGCTGTCCGCCCGACCGCAGACGCTTTACGGCAGATGATTATGCCGACAAACGCCCCGAGCTAGACGGCAGGAAGCGTCGCATCTTGGCCGATTATGACAATGCCACCTTATATAATGACAGCATCGTAGCCGACATTGTGCGTCGCTTCTCCACGCAGAATGCCATCGTGATATATATGCCCGACCACGGCGAAGAGTGCTATGAGGGCAACCGCGGCTTCTTCTGCCGCAACCATTCGGCCAAGATAGACTACGATTTGGCACGTTATGAGTTTGAGATACCCTTTTGGATATACTGCTCGCCCAAGTATGTAGCGTCACACCGAGAGATATTCCGTGAGATAAAGGCAGCTCGGCGCCGGCCTTTCATGACTGATGCCTTGCCCCATTTGCTGCTTTACTTGGCCGGCATACACACCCCTTATTATCACCCACAGTATAACATACTCAGCCCGGACTATGATGCCAAGAGGCCCAGGCTGCTTAAGAATACAACAGATTATAACCAACTTATCAAGGAACATCATGCAAAAAAACTTGCTCACTAAGCAGGAATGCAGCGCACTAAGGGGCTTGGCCATTATCGGTATATTCCTTCATAACTATTGCCATTGGCTCGGCCCGGCAGTGAAAGAAAACGAATACCAGTTCTTCCGCATGAATGTAGACGGGCTCAACCGTGCCTTGCTGCATCCCGACGGCCTGCTTCCGGTTCATCTCATTTCCTTTTTCGGTCATTACGGCGTGCCCATTTTCCTCTTTCTGAGTGCATACGGGCTCACCATGAAGTATGAGAACGCGGCCCAGACGGGCCGTCCCGAACCCTCGCCATGGCGTTTCACGCGCTACCACTTCCTCAAGTTGTTCAAGATGATGATAGTAGGCTTCGTGGCATTCACCATGGTAGACAATGTTCTTCCCCATCCTCACGAATATCATTTCCTTGATGTTGTAGCTCAGCTGGGTCTGTTTAACAACGTGTTGCCTCATCCCGATGATGTGATATGGCCGGGACCCTATTGGTTTTTTGGCCTGATGCTTCAGCTATACATCGTCTACAGGCTGTTGCTTTACCGTCGTCACTGGGGCTATACGGTGGGTCTCATCGTCTTATGTACGGCCATTCAGCTGATGTGCGACCCCGAGGGCGAGGCGCTCAACCGCTGGCGTTACAACTTCATCGGCGGTATATTGCCTTTCGGTGCCGGCCTTTTGTTTGCCCGTTATGGCTCTATGCCATCCCGGCAGAAGCTTGTTGTCGTTGTGCTTCTGTCTGTTTTAGGCACCTATGCGTTCTCTCAGAACTACGTTTTATGGTATCTCGTACCCCTGTTGGTGGTCTTCGGCAGCGTGGCTTTGGTCAGATTGCTCCCCGCCAAGTGCCTTTCGCTCTTCGATAAGGTAGGCGTTATCAGTGCGGCATTGTTTGTTTGCCACCCCATCACGCGCAGGTTGTTCATCCCCATCAGCCATAGAGACTACATTTATACGGGCCTTTTGCTCTACGTGGTGGCCAGTCTGTGTCTGGCTTGGGCATTTTATAAGCTGCTGAAATATATTCCTAACCCCAAAATGAGCAAGCATTCATGAAACCCATCAAGGACATTGAACTTCAGAACATCAGCCGCTATCGTGGCGAACTGATGGGAGCTGCCATGCTGTTTGTCATTCTCTTCCATGTGGGACTGCCCCGAGAGGATGCCTTTTACGGTCTTCGCCGAATAGGAAACATAGGTGTAGACATGTTCCTCTTCCTCAGTGGAGTGGGCCTTTGGTTCTCTTGGACCAAGCGCCCGTCGCTCAAGCACTTCTTTACGAGGCGTTACCTGAGAATTTATCCTGCCTGGCTCATCATCGCATGTCTGTTTTATATCCCCGACTTTTTAGGCCCCCGGCAGTTCAGTACCAACATCATCGACCTCTTGGGCGATGTACTTATCAACTGGGACTTCTGGCTTCACGATGAGCTAAGCTTCTGGTATATACCCGCAACCATGATGCTTTACCTCTTTGCCCCCGCCTATATGCAGCTCATCATCAAGCATCCCGTCTATCGTTGGCTGCCCGTTGTGATGATTATGTGGTGCATCCTGGTGCAGTATGTCACCCCCATTCATGCCGCCGTGGGTCATCTTGAGATATTCTGGAGCCGTGTTCCCATCTTCTTCATAGGCATTAACTTTGGCCAGGCAGTGAAAGAAAAGCGTTGCATGGACGGTGCTTCGCTATGGCTCATCGTGCTTGTTTTTGTCATGGCCTTTGCTTCCAGCGTCTTCCTTGAGCAGGTCAGGCATGGTCAGTTTCCGCTTTTCATCGAGCGCATGCTCTATATACCGCTCACCGTGACGGCCATTCTGCTTCTCAACCGGGTGTTTCGTCGCACCCCAAAATGGTTCAACGCAACCTTCAGAGAGGTAGGTGCGCTGAGCCTGGAGGCCTATCTCATCCACCTGCACTTTGTTTTGGTGCATATAGAGAGGTTTCATTGGAGCTATTGGCCCACCTTCCTGGTTTGTATAGCCATCACCATGCCGTTGGCATGGCTCCTGCATAAGATAGTAGAACTGGGTGTTAAGCCCTTAGAAAATAAGGTAAAATGAAAGATTTGATACGCCTCATCCGTCCCAAGCAGTGGATTAAGAGTGCCATTGTTTTTGCCCCTGTGTTCTTCGGTGGGGCCTTCTTTCATGCGTCGGCATTGCTTCTGTCGCTCTTGGCGGCCATAGCGTTCAGCTTTGTGGCCTCTTCCATCTATTGTCTTAATGACATCATCGACGTAGAGGCCGACCGCCGTCATCCCGTCAAGTGTCATCGGCCCATTGCTTCAGGCCGTGTGAGCATCAGGCAGGCCTATATGCTCATGGCCGTCATGGCCTTGCTGGGTTTTGGCTTAGCCTTTCTGCTGCCGCAGGGTGCACTTTCTGTTGCGGGCGTGCTTGCCTTTTATTGGTTTCTTAACATAGCTTATTGCCTGAGTCTTAAGCAATATGCCATCATCGATGTGTGCATAGTAGCCTTCGGCTTTGTGCTTCGTTTGTTGGTGGGCAGCTTTGCTACGGGCGTGGTTCTGAGTAAGTGGATTGTCCTGATGACCTTCCTGCTCATGCTCTTCCTCTCGTTTGCCAAGCGCAGAGACGATGTGGTGCGCATGAACGAGACGGGTGAGGCACCGCGGAAAAACACCATTCGCTACAACCTCACCTTCATTAACCAGGCCATAACCATCACCGCTTCGGTCACGTTGGTATGCTATATCATGTACACCATGAGCCCGGAGGCCATCGCAAGCTCACATTCCAACTACCTGTATCTCACGTCTGTGTATGTCGTTGTGGGGCTTATGCGTTACATTCAGCTAGCCGTGGTAGACAAGAAGAGCGGCGATCCCACCAAAGTGATGCTCTACGACCACGTCACGCAAGTCATTCTGCTGGCCTGGTGCATCACTTATTTGCTTCTCATTTATTTCTGTTAGCGCCATGAAAGTATATGCATTCGACTTCGATGGCACGCTCACCACGCGCGACACGCTCATAGCCATCTTCAGATATGCCCGTGGCGACGCCTTCACCTTGCTTGCTTTTCTGCTCTATTCGCCTTTGCTGGTGCTCATGAAACTTCATCTTTATCCTAACTGGAAGGTCAAGCAGCTCATGTTCGGCTACTTTTTCAAGGGTATGAAGTTAAAGGATTTCAATGATTTATGCGAGCGTTTTGCCAAGGACAACCGCCACTTGCTCCGCCCCAGGGGCATGGAAACTGTGGCCGAAGCGTTGCGTGAGGGCAGCGAGGTGCTTGTGGTAAGCGCTAGTTTAGATAATTGGGTGCGCCCCTTCTTTGACGGTATGCAGGGTCATTTGCATGTTTTGTGCACCCGGCCAGATGTAAGAAACGGAGTGCTCACCGGCAAGTTTATCACCAAAAACTGTTATGGCAGCGAGAAGGTGAGGCGCATAGAGAGATGCTTTCCCTACAGAGAGCAATATGAGTTGATAGCCTTCGGCGATAGTCGGGGGGATAAGGAGATGTTGGAATATGCAGACAAAGGATATTATAAGCCGTTTAGGCGGTAAGTCTTTAGGGCAAGTCATCCGTTTTGGCATCGTGGGTGTGGCCGCTACAGCCATACAGGCGGTGCTCTATCAGGTGCTGGTGGGCTGGCTTCGGGCCGAGCTGGCCAATGCCATAGCCTATGTGGTGAGCTTCATCTTCAACTATGTGGCCTCCACGCGCTTCACTTTCCGCGTCAAGTCATCCGCCCGCCGGGGTGCCGGCTTTCTGCTTT
>DLDC01000178.1 GCA_002480935.1 Prevotella sp. UBA7782
AAGTAATATCAGGCCTAGTCATGCAGCATGATGAAAACGGCATTTTCGCCTTGTAAAAGTGCTGTTTTTGCCTTGCAAAAGTGCCTATTTGGGCTCGCAAAACAGCCCTTTTTGTGAAGTTGCTGACAGTCAACGGGTTAACCATAGGCTTTGAAAATGGGCGTTAGGAAGGAGAAAAGACAAGGCGAAAGCCGAGCTACAGAGCAGTTGAAGCGACATTCCGAACAATCGGCTTTTGTCTCTCAGATGGACTAAGACGCCACATGTGCGCCGTCTTTTGCACACTCTCTTTCGTTGTGCGCATATTTTTCAACCATGTGTTTTAAAATATTTTAAATAGAAGAAGTTAGTTTCATCTTTTTATTCATAATTTATTATCTTTGCGATAAGATTAAAACAATAAGTATATTTTTTTAGTAATAATATGTTTGAAAACTTAAGTGACCGGCTAGAACGCTCTTTCAAGATACTGAAAGGTGAGGGTAAGATAACCGAGATAAACGTTGCCGAGACGTTGAAAGATGTGAGAAGGGCGTTGCTCGATGCCGATGTGAACTATAAAGTGGCTAAGAACTTCACCGATACGGTGAAGAAGAAGGCACTTGGCATGAACGTTCTCACGGCCGTGAAACCGGGACAGCTCATGGTGAAAATCGTGCACGATGAGCTTGCCGAGCTGATGGGCGGAGAGGCCGTAGGGCTGAACCTGAAGAGCCATCCGGCCATTATACTGATGAGCGGTCTGCAAGGCTCCGGTAAAACCACGTTCAGTGGCAAGCTGGCCAATATGCTCAAGACCAAGCAAAGCAAGAAGCCGCTGCTCGTGGCCTGCGACGTTTATCGTCCGGCTGCCATCGACCAGTTGAAGGTGGTGGGCGAGCAGATTGGCGTAACCGTATATGCTGAGCCCGGAAATCAGAACGTAAACGAGATTGCCGACCATGCCATACAGGAGGCAAAGGCCAAGGGATATGACGTGGTGATCATCGATACAGCCGGCCGACTGGCCGTAGACGAGCAGATGATGGACGAGATAGAAAGCCTGAAAAATCATGTGAAGCCCGATGAGACGCTCTTCGTGGTTGACTCCATGACAGGTCAGGACGCCGTAAACACAGCCAAGGAGTTTAACGACAGGCTCGACTTCGACGGCGTTGTGCTCACCAAGCTAGACGGAGATACACGTGGCGGTGCCGCACTGAGCATCCGCACCGTGGTGACAAAGCCCATCAAGTTTATCGGAACAGGCGAGAAGATGGAGGCTATCGACGTGTTCCACCCTGCCCGTATGGCCGACCGAATATTGGGAATGGGCGATGTGGTGTCGCTGGTGGAGCGTGCCCAGGAGCAGTTTGACGAAGAAGAGGCCCGCCGCTTGCAGAAGAAGATACAGAAGAACAAGTTCGACTTCAACGACTTCTATAAGCAGATACAACAGATAAAGAAGATGGGCAACCTGAAAGAACTGGCTTCTATGATACCTGGCGTGGGCAAGGCCATTCGCGACGTAGATATAGACGACAACGCCTTCAAGGGCATTGAGGCCATCATACTGAGCATGACGCCCGAGGAGCGCACCAAGCCCGAGGTGCTCAACACCCGCCGCCGCCAGCGCATAGCAAAGGGCTCGGGCACCAGCATACAGGAGGTGAACAAGCTCATCAAGCAGTTTGACCAGACCCGTAAGATGATGAAGATGGTCACTGGCAACCAGATGAAGTCCATGATGGCGAATATGGCGCGCATGAAAGGTGCAATGAACCAATAAATATAAGCTATGTACACGTTGATAGATGGANNAGACACGCAAGATGATGAAGATGATGACGGGCAACAAGATGGCAGGTATGATGGCACGCATGAAGAATATGCCTAAGATGCCGGACATGCCGGATATGCCCAAACTTTAAATATCATATCAACATGCAGATAATTGACGGAAAAGCTACAGCAACAGCTATAAAGGCCGAAATAGCCCAAGAGGTAAAGCAAATCATGGCCAAAGGAGGCAAGCAGCCCCATCTGGCTGCCGTGCTCGTGGGTCATGACGGCGGTTCGGAAACCTATGTTAAGAATAAGGTGATAGCCTGTGAGCAGTGCGGATTTAAGTCTACCCTCATACGCTATGAGGACGACGTTACGGAGGAGGAACTGCTGGCGTGCGTAGACCGCCTGAACAAAGATGCCGACGTAGACGGCTTCATCGTTCAGCTGCCCTTGCCCAAGCATATCGATGAGCAGAAGATTATCATGGCCATCGACTACCGAAAAGACGTAGATGGCTTTCATCCCATCAACGTAGGGCGCATGGGCATCGGCTTGCCGTGCTTCATCTCAGCCACTCCGTTGGGCATACTCACCCTGCTCAGGCACTACAACATACCCACAAGCGGTAAAAAGTGTGTGGTGCTCGGCCGGTCTAACATCGTGGGCAAGCCCATGGCGCAGCTCATGATGCAGAAGCAATATGGCGACGCCACCGTCACAGTGTGCCACTCGCACACCCAAGACATCAAGGCCGAGTGCCGTCAGGCTGACATCATCATAGCCGCCATTGGCAAGCCTAACTTCGTGACGGCCGACATGGTGAAAGACGGCGCTGTGGTGATAGACGTGGGTACGACACGCGTTCCCGACGCCACCAAGAAGAAAGGCTTCCGCCTGAACGGCGATGTGAAGTTTGATGAAGTGGCACCCAAGTGCTCGTACATCACTCCCGTGCCGGGCGGCGTGGGCCCCATGACCATCTGCTCGCTGATGAAGAACACCCTTGCCGCAGGCAAGCACCAATACTATAAGTGATGACTGCAGACGAGTGGTACAGGCTCGGAAACGAGCATAGGCGCAAAGGCGACTGGCAACATGCCATGGAATGCTACATGGAGGCGATAGAGCTGGATGCCGAATCGCCCGCCGTAGAGGCCAAGCAGATGCTGGAAAACATTATGAACTTTTATAACAAGGATGCATATAATCCTTGAAGAGCAACCAAAAAAAGTAAGATTATGAGTAAACTGAGAGGAGCCATCGTGGTGAATACCGACAGGTGCAAGGGATGCCAGTTGTGTGTCGTGGCCTGTCCGCAGGATGTCATTGCCCTGGCTCAGAAGAAAGTGAATGTTCACGGATACCCATACGTGGAACCGGCTCATGCAGATAAGTGTGTGGGTTGCGCATCGTGCGCCATCGTGTGTCCTGATGGATGTATTACAGTTTATCGTAAAAAAGTGGAGGAATAGTGATGGCAGAACAAGATGTAAGACTCATGAAGGGTAATGAGGCTATCGCCTATGCTGCCGTGCGCTGCGGTGCCGACGGCTTCTTTGGCTATCCCATTACCCCACAAAGCGAGATTATCGAGACTCTCTCGCTCATCAAGCCATGGGAAACCACCGGTATGGTGGTGCTGCAGGCAGAGAGCGAGGTGGCCTCTATCAATATGGTGTATGGCGGAGCAGGCGCCGGAAAGCGCGTCTTCACCACATCATCATCGCCCGGCGTGGCCCTCATGCAGGAGGGTATATCCTATATGGCCGGCGCTGAGATACCCGGCGTGGTGGTGAACGTGCAGAGAGGAGGCCCCGGACTGGGCACCATACAGCCCTCGCAAAGTGATTATTTCCAAGCTACGCGCGGTGGTGGCAACGGCGACTATAACGTGATAGTGCTGGCACCTAACTCTGTTCAGGAGATGGCCGACTTCATGGACCTGGCCTTTACGCTGGCTTTCAAGTATCGCAACCCCGCTATGATACTCTCGGATGGCGTCATCGGACAGATGATGGAGAAGGTGGTGCTGCCCCCGGCTAAGCCGCGCCGCACGGAAGAGCAGATAAGGAAAGAATGCCCGTGGGCCACGATAGGTCGCACACGCGACCGCGAGCCAAACATTCTTACCTCACTTGAGCTCAAACCGGAGGTGATGGAGAAGCGCAACCTGCACCTGCAGGCCAAGTATCAGCAGATAAAAGACAATGAGGTGCGCTACGAAACATCGCTCATGGATGATGCCGAGTATATGGTGGTGTCGTTCGGCAGTGCCGCGCGCATCGCTGAGAAGGCCATCGAACTGGCCCGCGAGCAAGGCATCAAGGTGGGACTCTTCCGCCCCATCACCCTGTGGCCGTTCCCGGAGAAGCAAATAGCCAGCCTGGCTAAGCGCCTCAAGGGTATTCTGGTGGCAGAGATAAATGCCGGACAAATGGTTGAAGACGTGAGGCTGGCCGTGAACGGCAGCGTGAAGGTTGAGCACTTCGGACGCCTCGGAGGCATCGTGCCCGACCCTGATGAGATAGTCAAAGCATTAAAGGAGAAACTGTTATGAGCAACGATATAATTTCACCCGAGAACCTGGTTTACAAAAAACCGGATCTCATGAACGATACGGCTATGCACTATTGCCCC
>DLDC01000135.1 GCA_002480935.1 Prevotella sp. UBA7782
AACGAGGCGATGATGAGCGACGCGCTGGGCACGACCATCGGCTCACTGCTGGGTACGAGTACGATTACGACCTACGTGGAGAGTGCTTCGGGAATCGCTGAGGGCGGCCGCAGTGGCGTGACGAGCTTCACTGTGGGCCTGCTGTTTCTCATTTCGCTCTTCCTCTCTCCGGTGTTTATGCTCATCCCCGGTGCGGCCACGAGTGGTGCGCTAGTGATGGTCGGCGTGCTGATGCTCGACAATGTGAAGCGGATGGATCTCTCGACGATCGACGAATCGTTCCCGGCTTTCATCACGATGATCACCATGGTGCTCTGCTATAGCATTGCCGACGGCATCTGTCTGGGTATATTGAGCTACGTGTTCATCAAGTTCTGCACGGGTAAGATGCACGACCTGAACTGGACGCTCGGCATACTCTCGCTGCTGTTTGTGCTTAACTTTGTGCTGGGATAAAAGGCGTAGGCCTGCTTTGTAGAACCTTTCAGAATGCCAAGCCCTATGACACGCAACTCAGAAACAATGATTTTTAATGACAGAAAGGTGTTGCTCAACGGCCGTGCCAATGCCGATTGGCTGTTGGTGCAGCCAGTAGACGGTCACGACATTACGGAGCTGGATGCCGAACTAGACTATCTGGATGCCCACGCAGGCGATGCTTATCTGCATGTGGCCTATCCCGTGGCGCGCTGGAACGAGGAGCTCACGCCATGGCCGGCACCTCCCGTCATAGGCAAGACGCCTTTTGGCGACGGGGCAGGCATGACGCTGGAGCATCTGAAGAGCCTGAAAGGCCGGATAACTGGCTGCAAGCAAGGCGCCCGTGTGGTGATAGGAGGCTACTCGCTGGCAGGTCTTTTCGCCTTATGGGCCTCTTGCCAGACCGACTTTTTCGCCGCTACAGTGGCCGCGTCGCCCTCTCTTTGGTTTGATGGGTGGCTGGATTACGCGGCTCAGCACCCCATGATGAGCCAAGCCGTTTACCTCAGTTTGGGAGATAAAGAAACACATTCAAAAAACAAGACACTTGCCACCATCGCCCAATGTATGGAGCGTCAGGCCGACATTGTGAGCAAGCAGCAGGTGAGATGTGTGATGGAGTGGAACGCAGGAAACCATTTCCAGGACAATGGTCTGCGCATGGGCAAGGGCTTCGCATGGGTGATGAACCATCTAAGCGATGGCAGAGAGTTGGCCAATACACCCTGAGCGATGCGGCATAGGGCGCTTGATGCTTCAATAAGATGCCTGCTTTGCCCTCCGTCGCGGCGTGTCCGGAACGCATGTAAGGCCTTCCGGGCGCTGCTCTCGGGCTGCCTGACATGCAGCCGGCCCGTCTCTTCAACCCCCAAACAGTCCATCCCGTATAGTCCGATAAACATCTTTATCAGGCAGCAACCGTACGCTCAGTTTTCAAAAGTGCCCTTTTCGCGTTGCGAAATAGGCATTTTTGGAGGCCCAAATAGGCACTTTCGCATTGCAAAAAGGCCACTTTTGGAAGACAGCGTGACTATGCCCCTTTTTTTCTTAGGCTTACTCCGTACTCAATTAATGCTAAAAAACATGTTGATATTGATTATTGTCGATTTATTTTCGTACTTTTGCACCGTTTATATGTGGGCTTTTCCCCAACCAATAGAATGACAAAACAACTAAAATACGTATGAGCAGACAAACGGAAAAAATTAAGGAGCTGGTTGCCAAACGTGCACAAGCACGCCTGGGCGGTGGCCAGAAAGCCATCGACAAGCAGCATGCGCGCGGCAAATATACCGCTCGCGAGCGTATAGAGATGCTGGTTGACAAGGACAGCTTTGAAGAGTATGACATGTTCAAACTGCACCGCTGCCACAACTTCGGCATGGAGAAGAAGCAGTTTCCCGGCGATGGTGTGGTGGCTGGAAGTGCCACGATAGACGGCCGCCTGGTGTATGTTTACGCGCAGGACTTTACCGTTAACGGTGGCTCATTGTCTGAGACAATGGCCCAGAAGATATGCAAGGTGATGGATATGGCCATGACCAACGGCGCGCCTGTTATCTGCATGAACGATTCGGGTGGCGCCCGCATACAGGAAGGTATATCTGCTTTGGCCGGATATGGCGAGATTTTTGAGCGCAACATCCTGGCTTCAGGTGTCGTGCCGCAGATTTCTGCCATCATGGGTCCGTGTGCCGGCGGTGCCGTTTACTCTCCTGCGCTCACTGACTTCATCGTTATGACGGAGGGCACAAGCTATATGTTCCTCACAGGTCCTAAGGTTGTGAAGACCGTAACGGGCGAGGACATCGACGCCGAGCATCTGGGCGGAGCCTCTGTTCACGCATCGAAGAGTGGCGTAACATCGTTTACGGCCAAGACAGAAGAGGAGTGCATGGCAATGATAAAGACGCTGCTGTCTTACATTCCCTCTAACAACATGGAGGAGGCTCCGCGCGTTGAGTGCACCGACCCCATCAATCGCATGGACGATACGCTGAACGAGATTATCCCCGACGACCCCAACCAGGCCTATGACATGTATAAGGTGATAACCGCAGTGACCGATAACGGCGAGTTCTTTGAGGTGCAACCCAAGTTCGCGAAGAACATCATAACGGGCTTTGCACGCTTCAATGGCCAGAGCGTGGGCGTTGTTGCCAACCAGCCTGCCGCTTATGCCGGCGTGCTCGACGTGAATGCGTCACGCAAGGGTGCCCGCTTTGTGCGCTTCTGCGATGCCTTCAACATTCCTATCGTGAGCCTTGTAGACGTTCCGGGCTTCCTTCCCGGCACAGGACAGGAGTATAATGCCGTTATTCTTCACGGTGCACAGCTGCTCTATGCTTATGGAGAGGCCACCGTACCTAAGATAACTATCACGCTGCGCAAGAGCTACGGAGGCAGCCACATCGTTATGGGCTGCAAGCAGCTCCGCGCTGACCTCAACTTCGCATGGCCTTCCTCAGAGATTGCCGTCATGGGCGCC
>DLDC01000153.1 GCA_002480935.1 Prevotella sp. UBA7782
GCGTCCTCGCTGTATCCGACATACTGCCCATTGACATAGAGATAGATATTTGAGGTCACAGAACCAAAATGCGCAATGACTTGCTTGCCGTTCCAGTCAGCCGGTATGTCAAACTCACGTCGATAGGAACCTACATGATTGTCCTTCACAGGCACGCTGAGTGGATGCTTCCAGTCGAACTGATAGCGCCAGGCAAAACCAATGTTGAGATATTCGGGGTCACCGAAACCGTTGAGTTCCCACATACCTGGCACCTGCATGGTTTTCCAATCAGAGTCGTTCAGGTCGGTCTTATAGAAATCTGTTGGGCGCTGGTCGGCATTGGCCACCCAAAGAAATTTCCAAGGTCCTTCAAGTGACAGATAGTTGGTCGAGCGGGTGATATCGCCCGCAAGCGCTTGCTGATTGTTCTCGTAGGCAAAAAAACTGGTGTGCATCGGGAAGCGATTTACTTCGTTGACCTGTTGGTCGTGCCATTCGGTCCATGTAGGCTCCTCCACACCTTTAGCCATTGTTGACTTCTGCGCTGCTTGGGCTCCCACTGCCATCAGCATTATTGCAGAAAGGATAATTGTTTTGTTCATAATGTTTAGGGGTTTAATAGATGTCTTATATTGTTACAACTGCAAAAATACAATTATTTTTTCAGAAAGAATAGTTGTCGTGTGTTTCTTTCGGTTTTTCTTCTATTCTACGACCCTATTCAGTATTCCAAAATATGGAAGCCATAATGCGTTCTGACTGACAGAAACACAGCCCATTCAAAAAATCTGTGATAATTGTGGATAATTTTGTACCTTTGTACCCGCATATACTTGACAATGACCGATGCAAAATTTAAAAACAATATGCAGCTTCATATACTTATTGATGACGGCCTGCATAGTAATGGCGCAAGATGACAGCTCACAGAAACGGCTCACAGGCTATGTGATGACTGAACTAAACCAAGGCTACAGACATGAGAACGAGCATCCCTCAGTGGTTGACTTTCCACACATCCAGGGCTCCGCCACGCTGTCGCTCGGAAGAGGATGGCAAATCGTGGCCGAAGTGGAATATGAGCGGATGCGCTTTGACGGTGAATGGGGCAACAACTTCCGTGAAAACTACACCACCAACAAACTCTACGTAAGCAAACATTACAGCGAAGCACTCAACATCAAGGCAGGCATAATAGACATACCTGTGGGAACGACCAACTCCGGCGGACCGGCACTCACCATCTACGACCCACTCAGTGAGAGCACGCTCATGCCCATGACGTGGCACGAGGGCGGTGCGGCGCTGTGGGGCAGAAAAGGCGTGGTGCACTATGAGGTGGGAGGATATGTTTACTCCGCCCTACCCCTGAAACACTCTAGGCTTCTCGGCTTAGCCACACGCGTTGGCATAGAGCCTGTCGATGGCCTCGACCTCAGTGTGTCTGCCTTTTACGGCAGCAACAAGGAGGGAATGGTGCAACGTTGGAATCCCTATCTGGTGGAATATGACCATCTCTATCATGCCGCCTTCGACTTTGCATATCTTGCCCATGGCTGGACGATAGACGGACAAATGCTGACCAGCAACGCGCACGGTTATAAAGCTGCCGGCATAGAGTTGGGCTATGACATCGCACAACTCTCGCATATAAAGAATTTTTCTATCATTCCTTTCACGCGCTACGACGGAATTTTTCATGTAGAGGGTGTGTCGGCCAACAAATGGACTTTTGGCCTTAACACCAGTCTGCCACTTGGCTTCACTTTTAAGGTCGAAGGTGCCTGGAAGAATCCGTCCAACGACAAGCACGCCACGATGGGCGACATCAGCATAGGTTGGCAAAAGAATTTCTAAGCTACTTCTTGCAAAAGAACTCTGTTAGCAATGAACGTCTTAGGCATACTCCTTGCAGAAATGACATGAGAATATGCAACCATAAGTCATACTACCATCAGAAGCCGCATCCATTTATTGAAGAAACAATACATAAAGCTCAGGAAGAAAGCGAAAAAGTAACTTTTTTTTTTGCGTTTCCTTACAATTTACGTATCTTTGCATAAAGTTAACAAAAGAAAGATATGAAAGATACTTTAGAGGCTTTATTACTAGCGTCCATGATGACTTTTACCTTAAACGCATCAGGACAAACTTCGCACGTAGCAGGAGGAAAAACTACAGCAATAGACAAACCGGCCGACCAAGAGGTGATAGACAAGGTGAAATATCGCATAACTTATGCTTCAAAAGCTGTGGACGACACCACCAGGCGTGACTCTACGGGCGGCTATGATTACAGCAACGACGATATGCGGCTAGACGTGGGCGCGTCGGTGAGCAAATTTTACAGCGCACGGACGGCCGAGTTCGAAAAATGGATAAAAGACAAAATAGCCCGTGGAGAAAAAGACTTCTCCAATCTGCCCCCCAACCCCTCCATCAGATGGGTTGTGTACCGCAACTATCCCAAAGGGCAAACCAGCTTTCTGAGCAATGCCATGATGGACTACTACAGGATATCGGAGGCTACGGTAACACCGAAATGGACCATCTGCTCTGACACCTGCACCTTGATAGGCTACCACTGCACCAAGGCCGAAACGTTCTTCAAGGGACGGCATTGGACGGCATGGTTCACTGAAGACATTCCTCTCAACGAGGGACCATGGAAGCTTATCGGCCTGCCAGGACTTATTCTCAAGGCGGAGGATACCCAAAAGCAATACATCTTCGTGGCAAACGGACTTGAACAGATAAACGGCAAGGAAGACATCACGCTGGTGAAGGACTATAAGAAATATGAATCTGTGACGCAGAAGCAGTTCGACAAAATCAACCGCACATCATCTGCGGCCGACGCCCTCAAAGCTGCGGGTATAACCATCAGCGCAAGCAACTTAAAGGTGGAAGGAGGCGACGTCGAAGATGTGATGAACCATCTGAACGACGTGCCACCTTATAACCCCATAGAGATTGCCGAATGATGTAACAGCGCAGGAGCTGTCATCGCCGGCAACCACACCAGTATGAACTTATCAGCATAAGGAATGAGAAAAGAAATAATTTCCATACTATTTCTTCTTGGGGCTGTCACTCTTCAGGCACAGGAAACCGTAGACAAGGTGATGTATCGCATTGTCTACAAGACCGACTGTGTAAAGGACACCACGGAGCGAGACTCTGCTGGGAACTATAACTATGACCACGACGAGATGGCCCTAGACATTGGCACAAGGGTAAGCAAGTTCTACAGCCTGCTAAACGTAAAGTTCAGAAACTGGTTAAGCAGAACCATCAAGCATGGCGGTGAACCGGCCCTCAACGACCCGCAGCCTCCCAGAGCTTCTATCTTATGGTTCTCCTTCCATAATTATCCCGAAGGAAAAGAAACAACGCTATGGTCGGAAGATAATACAACATTCAAGACGGAAGAGCTCATCACACCCATCGCTTGGAAAATCATCGGCGACACCTGCACCCTGCTTGGCTATCGTTGCACAAATGCCGAAGCCGACTATAAGGGACGCCACTGGACAGTGTGGTATGCTGAGGACATTCCTATCAATCAGGGTCCCTGGCAGCTGGGAGGGCTGCCGGGACTGATACTTAAGGCCGGTGATTCGCGCAGCCAGTGGATGTTTACAGCCACGGCACTGCAGCAAATGAAAGGAAAAGAAGCCATTGACCGAGGAAAGAGATGGGAAAAATATGATTTGGTAACCAAGAAGAAATACTATCATTGGAAGCGTACGGTCACCAAAGACGACTTGGTGAAGCAAATGAGCGCTGTGGCAGGCGTCAAACTGACCTACGTAAACAAAGACGGAGAGGAATACAGTCCAGAGGAATATCGAAAGAATTTTATGAGGCCCGACCCGTTTAACCCTCTTGATTTGAGCGAATGAGATGTATGAACAGAATCATCTTGATAGGAATATTACTATTGCTGACATCGGTGAATGCAGCAGCCCAAAGCACTATCACCGGCACCGTGATAGACTCTCTCAGCTCTGCGCCGCTGCCCAAGGCCAGCGTCATGCTGATGCGCGGCGGGCGCACCATTCTCTTTGCACGGGCAGACAACAACGGACACTTCAGCTTAGAGGCTCAGGCACAACCGGGCGACGAGCTGCAAGCCACATGCATGGGATATGCCAAGCACCGGCAACCCGTGACAAAGGACAACATTCTGCGCCTGGCGCAACAAGCCTTTCAACTGAAAGAGGTGACGGTGCAGGGCCCGCCTGTGACCCAACGGCGCGACACCATTGTATATGATCTGACGAAGTTTGCCACCGCACGCGACAATAACCTAAAGGATGTGCTCAAGAAGTTGCCGGGTGTTGACGTGGAGAAAGACGGACAGATAAAATACAGGGGAAAGGCTATCAGCCGCTTTACCGTAGAAGGTCTTGACCTAAGCAAAGGACAATACAACAAGCTGACCGACAACATACGTGCCAAGGACGTGAAGAAAGCCGAGGTAACTGAGCACGACCAGCCCATAAAGGCTCTGCGCAACCGCGTCTTTACCGACGACATCGGTATGAACATCGTGCTGAAGGATTCTGCACGCGACCAGCTCTTCGCTACCCTCCGACCCTATCTTCTGGCCGACGACCCCACTCACGTGGGAGGCGATGCCGTTGTTATGCAGATAGGCAAGGAACGACAGATGGAGACAACGGCACAATACGACCGCTCAGGACGTGACCTCAGCAACCAGTTCTCCATCTTCTATAACCTATCCGACTTCGCTTCTACAGCCTCAATGCCTCAGTGGTTTTCGGTGCCTTCGCTTCAATCGCCCATAGATGAGGAACGAGTGCGCAGGAATACATCGCAGGCCTACAGCCTGGATTATCTCACAAAAGACAAGCACGATGCTGAGAACAGTATATCCGTGAGCTATAACCGAAGCGTTATCAGGCAGCACACGCAAAACATATCGCAGTATTATTTGGGAGGACAAACACCCACACAGACAAGTGAAGACCGACAGATGACGCTTCGGCAAGATGCTTTTTCCCTGGACTACAACCACCGCATCAATGCCGACAACCACTATGGCAACATCGTCATCAAAGCTAAGGCCAGCCAAGATGACGGACAAACGGCATATACTGACGGACTGGCCCAGCACATAACCACCCCGAAGGCAAGTATATCGGCTGCCGTCAACCAAACTTACACGCTAGGCAGAAGCACGCTGCAATGGTGCTCTACAGCCGACTATCACTACGCTAAAGATAAGTTCAGTTTAGACGCCTCAGGCGACACCACGTCTTTGTCTGCCCATACCTATCAAGACAGGCTGACCAGCAACCTTTGGCACACCGCACATTCGCTGTCATGGAACCGGCAATACGCCAAATGGCATCGCAACTACATATTGCGGTTGGAAGCTGAAAACTTGAATATAGAGCATAAAAACAACACCTTGCTGCAGGGAGGCCTAACCCCATCATGGTATTACAAGGACGAAGACTGGCGCATCTATCTCACTCCGGGTATAACCATGAAGCGGTTTACCCGGCAGAATGCCAATATGCTGTTGCCTAGCGCGTCGGTTTACATCAACCGCGACTATGGCAACCGGGCTAACTGGAAGCTCGGAGCAAGCTATACTGAGAGCACGCCGTCATGGGAGACGCTGGCCATAGAACAGCGACGTACAGACTATCGCACGTGGATAGACGCGCCAAGCTTCGTGCCACGCACCAAGATGCTGCTCAGCCTGTTTGAATATAACTATAAACGAACCATCTACCAGTTCTTCTCAAACGTAAAGGTGAATTGGTCGCGCAACTGGGGCAACGCGGCCATGGACATGACCATCAACGATGGCAATTATCATTTTGTCTGGGCACGCCACAACACACGAAGCGACAACTTTAACACTTCTGTCAACCTATCCAAAGGATGGAGTGTCCTACATCTCAAGACAAGCCTGCAACTTAATGGGAGCTACTCACTTGGTGACCAGTATTCTAACAGACAAAACATCACCTACAAATATACTTCCTATGGTATTCATCCCGAAATAATCTACTCTCCCGCATGGATGGAGATGGAATACAAAGGCGACTTCGCCTTCAATCGAAGCAAAACCAACGAGGAGTGGACAGAGACACTGGCCAACTGGACCCAACGACTGACACTCACCTCCACCATCAGCCACGTAGATTTGTCGCTCTCCGGAGTGCTTTATCACAATGAGATGCCCGGTTCGCCAGCGGCCAATATTCTTCTTGCAGACGCAAAACTGACATGGCGCACCGGCAAAGTGCGATTTTCAGCCTCACTGCGTAACCTCTTCAACAAGAAGACATACGAGCTGACCTCCTACAGTGGCGTGGGCGTCTTTACCAACCGTTACTGGCTGCGCCCACGCGAGTTGATGCTTAACATACAGTTTTCACTCTAGCAGCTCCAGATCTCACCTGTTTTACCGCATCAGAAAGCATATTGCAAGCCTATATTGAAGGCATTAATGCACGTTACTTTCTTGATAATCATTCGGCTGTCAAACACATAGCCATAATCACCCATACCAAAGAGGTAGATGTTGTGATTGAAGAAGCCAGACAAATGGCGCGAGAAATCATACGTAAGCATCAGTCCGCCGTTAGCGCCGAAATGTGCTTGAGTTTCATAATCGGGGAAAGAATTAGCATCCTTACCCGCCTTAAGCGCACGGGCATAGGCCGGTCCGACATAGATATTGGCGTCCCAACGACGGTTGCCATAGTAGCCGGCAAACAACGACATAACGTCTAACTGATAATTAACAGAGAAGATAGCCACATTGAGACGTCTAGACGAATAACCGTCTACCACCTGTGTCTTACCCTTCAGATAACCTTTGTTGTCAATAATACCATCCGAAATATACTGTATATTGGCGCGCACACCATTATAAGCGTCGAAGTTATAACCACCATACAACAGTCCGTTCCACCTCGCAGCATTCCCATCATAAGCCTGTTTAGACAACAGGAAGTTCCAACCACCGCCTATACCGACAAAGATGCCCTGCTTAGGCGCCACCGTCTGAGCCTTCATGCCACGCGAAGGATGTTCGTCGAGCGATAAGCTCAAGCCCATTCGCACAGAAAAAGCATTATAGTGCTTCAGGCTATTGCCTCCTTTGTCAGCATCCTCGGCAAAACTATGATTCCTAGGGTTATAATAAAGACCGTTCAAATATAACTGCTCATAGAGAGGTTGTATAAAGAAACGAAGGTTCTTATCAAGACGCATCCACAGCTGCGTGCCGAGCCGGATGCCGTTTACCTTGCCTTCTGCCTTGTTACTGGCATCCCAGAAGGCGGCGCGTCCCAACTGATAACCCACAAAGAAGTTCATGCCGTAGAGGTCATCCCACGTACTATGTCTTGATGCTGCAAAAGGATTGAACATCAAGTCGAGCGAACCTGTGGCCAAAGCAGTATTGCCATTTAGCACATGATCGGGGTTATGATCGAGCGCAGGTATCTGCACGGCAACACCGCGTGAAGTATTTACCGATAAGCGAGTGCCCAAATAGGGTGTAAACCAATAACCCAGAGCTCCGCTGAGTGCCGTTCCCCATGAGTGTGATGCGTCAGAAGGCAACATAGGATAATCGCCATAGCCATAGCCATACTCCAAGAAGAAACGACCGTTAGGCATACGCGAGCTGTCTGCCGGCACACCATTAATGCTCCTGATGAACTTGCGCAACGATGCAGCCATGTTGGTGAAGTTATACATCAGACCTACATTCAGACTGTTGACCACAGTTCCATGAGCCGTATATATCTGTCCGCTTGGATAATGGCTGCTGGGCATGAAGAAGAGTTTATGCGAATAATAGAGCGAGAGATTACGGGCCACACGATAGCTCACCTGTCCGCTCACGTCAAAAGCCCAGTCGGCCTGACCGCTACTTGCCGCAATGCCGCCACCAGCCAGCAGATATACATTCCATCGGCGTGAAGGACGATATCCAGACAAGAAATTAAGCAAATTGAACTGATAGTCAAGTGTCATCAAACGCGTCTTGAAATCATGACGCAAGAGTTGCGCATTGCCGCCCTGCTCATTCCATATAGCATCTGTGATATACGAGCCTGAAAGTCTGACACCGTTTATCTCGTCGAAATTATAGCCCGCAAAAAGTTCTCCGTTCTTCAACCATGAGGTGTGCTTGCCCTGATAGCTCCATTCATGAACGGTGGTATTCCAGCCCAAACCACCTCCGAAGAACACGCCACGCAAGGGCAAGGCAGCCTCTTCTGTAGCATCCCAATGGCGATAACGGGGCGTGCGCAGCAGGGCGGTGAGTCCCAGCTTCACATTAAACTCATTATATCTATGCCGCTCGTGGGGCTCCCGATACTCATTAATAGAATAGGTGGGTTCTACGTTGAACCTTAAATCATCCGTAAGACGCAGCCACAACTGAGCACCCATACGATAGCCGAACAGTCGTCTGCTATGCGACAGACCATTCAAGCCATTGTCTACGATGTGCAACTTACCAGCCTTATATCCGCCAAAGAGATTGATGCCAACCGGCTCGTCCCACGTATAGTTGCGCGTAAAGCCGAAAGGATTGAGCAACAAGTCGAGTGAGCCCGTCTCAGAACCCATCTTATTGTAAATGGTCTGCTCGTCATCCTCAGTAAAATTGGCATTGGTGATATTAAGCCCGGCACGTAAGCCGATGGCCGAAGACATCCACCAGCCCAGACCTACACGCACATGATAGCCTGTTGCATCGCTACTGGACAGCGAAGTATTGCCAAGAAAAGCAGGACCCATGCCATATTCCACAAAGAGCGGATGGCGCCACGTATAAGATTGGGCCATCTCCTTGAACAAACGCGAACCGGGTTGGAATCTGCGCTTAAACAATCCGGCATTGCGCTCAGCGCTGAGCATCGGGGTGAAATACCATATATAAGAAAGGTTGAAGCCATAGCCCAAATCGAAGCGATGCCAATTAACGTCATTCCGTGTCAAGTCCATGCCGTCGCTACCCAGCAACACGTAAGGTTCTATAGCCAAGGCTGCATGTGAACCGGCAAAGAACTTAAACTGAAAGCCTGCATGAAGATTGGCCGCTGTGCCACTGTGAGTAGCATACGTGCTCACAACGCCCTCCTGATCCATCATTCGGCCATACTGCATACCCACGCCCATCATGAGCGAAAAATCGAACGGACGTTCTGGACGGTAACCGTAGAGATAGTTAGAGAGGCTGTAGAGAAGGTCGAGGTCGGCACCTATCTTACCTGAGTAAGTGCTGGTGTAAATGTCAGGCTGCCCAAACGAGGCAAAGCTTACTCCCCCGCTGACACCGGCACGAAGCGTAACCATCGGACTGAGTTGTCGGCCTATATGGACATGAAAATCGGTTATAGGTGTGAAACGATAGCTCCCATTGCGCGCATATTGCAGCATACCACCTCCTAAATCCAACAGCCAGTGACGCCAGAAACCTCGGTTCTCAAACTTATCACCAGCAAAACGATGACGACGGTCGAGTGTGTAGCGCAGCGCATTAAAGTTATGTTGCTTGTTTTGAAGAGCATTTGTGGTATCGACAGGTGCTTGCAAGCCCATCGACTGCATCTTACTCTCCAAATCGCCCAAATCTCTTACAGTAGTGTCAGGCTGCTGTTCAACATAGCTAACTGAGGCTGCTGCCTCTACAGGCGCAGCCAGTAGCAAAGCCATCAGACACACAGCATATATCGATAATATCTTCATCTTTGACTTCATCTTACTCATTGCCTTTTTTCTCCTCACTCTTCTCTTCTGTTGCTTTATCCTTAGAGTCCTTGTTGGTAATATTTGTGAGGCTCTCAAATTTCTCTCTGTAAACATCAGCCTTCTTTGGATCATAAGGATACTTCTTTCTTATCTCATCGCTGATGTTAGCGTCTGTTACGTAATATTTCTTATAATAATCAGGGGCTAAGTCAAAACAATGCTGAAAATAGGCCAAGAACTCAGGCGTGGTATTGTCAAGCATCTTCAGAGCTTTCTCAGTTCCATACTTCTCAACGAGGCTCATAAAGTCAGCATCAGATGATTCTGAAGAGATGCTGGAGGCCATCACACCCTTCATATACCACTTTTGGGGGGCATTGTCGGGCAACGAATCAACCAGCGGCATTATCTCTTCATAGGTCTTACCCAACTCAGAGGCTAACTCAAACTGCAATACAGCATTGTTCATCCTACTGGTTCCCATGGCATAGGCAAGGGCTTCCTTGGCGCGTCGAAACTCATCAGGTGTGCGATTACTCTTAAAAAAGAGTGTCTCCAAGTCGGTGAACATCTTAATGCTCCGATAGTCGTCAGTGTCAGGAAGTTTCTGAGCCAGATGCGCGGCTTCGCCCAAACGCTGTTTCTTGAAATACATAATAGCCTGATTGGCCACAATGGGCAGTCGGTTGACAGTGTACATATAACTGTTGTCAAAGGCTATGGGTCTCTTAACCTCGGGTCCTGACTTCATGTCAATGAAAGGGGCAAGTATAGAAAGGTCAATAGAGTCTTTGGCAATTGCATCACAAGCCACACGATTGGCAAGGTAGGCTGCGAACGCACTATACTTCATTGTTCGTCGAACCCTATTCTCAGCCCATGCTCTTTGGGTGAGACGCTGGAGCTCGGCCGAATCTTTTATTTGTTTAAACAGGTTATAGTAATCGCCGTTTGAGAACACATTCTCACCTCCGACAACAAAACTCTTGTCGTTGTAATAAGTCCATAAAACCTCGCTGGGATCGAGTATCTTGTTCTGTCTGATGGTGTAAGAACACTTCATCAGTCGTTGGTTCTGCATGATTACGTCAATAACGGGAACCCTGTCACGCATTTTGCGAATAGCGGCCTGCTTATTATTGTTAGCAAGACTTCGCAGTTCCTGGGCCTCACTCGTCAATCCTCTTGCCTGAAGTGAGTCGGCTACATCGTTCCAAGTATAAATCAGAGGGGCTTTAACCTCCAAACCAGCCGTGCGAATATAGCTTCCTATCATGCTAAGAGCCTTGCGCGAACGTTTCTCGGCCAACTGTCGGTTGATGTCTTCATTTCCTTCGGGCGACGCGGTACCCTGAACAGCAAAGCTCATGAGCGACTTGCCGTAAGAACGCAACTCACGAACCAACATCTTTACATTGTATTGGTTGGCTGAATCAGCTGTCAGCACATCGCGCCCTTGCATGAAAGTGAGTTGCAGATCGCGGGGTATCTGGCGCAGCAACGAACGAGCTTGCTCATAAAAGCGCTCATCGAGCGGCATCTCTTTGCGGGCCATAGACACGTCGAGCATCTTCCATGGCTTGCGGCTATTACAAGTTCCCTGCTTGGTGTCGTCGCGCATCACTACATGAGTATAGTCTTCTATCTGCAACACCGAGCCCCATTTATAGGTACGGGCAAAGTCGGGCTTGGCATAAGCAACGTTCCATGTAAAGGTGAAGGGACTGCTGGTTGTGGCCGGTTGGCTTATATAATAAGGAGAAAGCGAGTCGTTGCGCATATAGTCGTAACTCTTTCGCCTGACTTGATTAGCGTGATAAGCCTTGCCCTCATAAACCAAAGGCTCGAGATATTGCAGTGTATCTTCCGTCTGACAGTCTATCACAACAGGCTGAAAGATAAGACGTGTGTTCTTTCCCGTATAATAAGCAGGCAGCGACATGGTTACATTCCAGTGCAGCACCGGACCCTCGTCTACCGGAGGCAGAGCCTTGATGGATACGCCTTGCCGTTTGCCGTAGACGTCTACGTTGCTTATCAAGATGCCATCATCACCACTCTCCAACGTTATGTCGTATTGCAACTTCTTCGGATCGATGTCTACGATGGTTACCTTGCCCTCATTCACGATCAGCAGAGCACCTGTCGAGGCCACGTCGGCCTCGAAGTGTCCCTCGTAGTCGGGCACTACATAGTCGTTGCCTTGTATTTTCAGGTCGGTTCCAAAGTTTCTGCTTGCTGCCTTGTAACGGTCACGCTCACGACGGGCTGCCGCAGCATTGTCAAAGATGTGCACGGGAACAGAAAGAGCCATGCGCTCAGATTTTCCACCAGACATACTCTTCATGCTCTTTTGCAGGGTGCCCGTGATGTGCATGGCCTGAGCATGCATGTCAGAGGCCGTAAGCAACAGAACAGCAATGAGCAGACTGGTGATAAATAATCGCTTATGTGTCATGATGATGTGTTATCCTTTCTTCTTTACTACCTTATTATATATGAGAGCGTGATGCCTATCTTGGTGGGCAAAATCTGATAATCAGAATGGGCTTCGCTGGCATCATTGCCATTGGGCTGATGCAATGCGGGCCTGTCGGCATCTGTAAATTTCGTCTTCTCATGATAAAAAACCAGGCCCAGACCGGCATGGGCATCCAGCGTAAGCCTGCTGGAAAGGGGCACCACATAGCCGAAAGTAAGTCCGCCACCCACAGCATCACCACGATGGTTGCGGTCTTTCCAATCTACGTCATAGGTCATAGCCAATGCGCTTAAGCCAATGAAGTGGTGATACATAGGCCTGCCACTGAAATAATATCGCAATTCGGGCGCAACACCATAAGTTTTCATATCCTTATGAAAATAGGGCTTGTTGTTGCCAAAAACCTCTATGCCCATGGTGGTACGGTTGCCCACTGTCATCTCAGCACCCACATTATAGGTCTGCAACAACCATTTGGCCACATCTGCATTCACCGAAAAACTTTGAGCTTGCACAGCCGAGATGCTAAGCAACACGACTATAAACAATATGATACGTTTCATAAACTCTCTCACTTACTTATCTTCTTTTTCTGATGCTTTCTTTCTTCTAACCTCTTTGCTACGTGCCTCACGGGCCTGCTCACGCGCTTTCTTTTTTGCTGCACGCAGTTCGGCTTTAGCTTCCTGCCGTCTCACTTTGGCTGCCCTACGCTCCAACTGTCGCTGCTGTCGCTCTTGTCTTAGCGTGTCTTTCCTGAGCTGGCGAACATTGCGCAAGCTGTCGCGCTCATGCACACGTGTCTGGAGGGCATAACGATAATCATCGTCTATGGCAACACGACGCTTATAGCGGTCGGCTACCGAACAGCCGAAGTGATAAACAAAGCCTATGCGAATAACGTCGTTGCCCAAGGCATAGAGCAACGGATTGAAGGTGAAGCCATAACCATCGCTAGGCTTGGTGATGACATAGCTGTCGTAACCATCGGCACTGGTCTGTCTGACATATTCATCATACTTAGCAAGCAAAGCACCTACAGACACGCCCATCTCGAAATCCAATTTTCCACCATTACGGTAGGCGTAGAGCGGAATAACGGTACCAGCCGTAAGACCGCCTAAGAAGCCGTTGCCCTTGCGTCCGGTAGCGCTCAGCTTAACATCAAACTTGTTTACGCCGCCATACACACCCACATAGAACACCCGGCGGGGATTGCGACCATGCCAATAGCGACGCAGTTCTGCACGGCCGTCATAATAATCATACACATTATAAGGAACCGAGTTGGAAGCAGTGTTCCAATTTGCACGACCGTAAAAGCCCAATGTATATTTGTTCCAGTTATGATTTCCCAGCGTAAACTCCATGCCCAAGTTTGGCGTAAGAGCCAACCAGTCAAGGGCATTTACACGAAAGCTGATGCCTTGCCAAAAAGACAGAGGCTGCACGATATTGTCATATAACTTTATTTCTTGCGCATTTAATTTAGCAGAACCAAGAAACAAGCTGCCAACGACAGCAAAGGCCATACGCACGGCCTCTTTTTTAATCTTCACAAACGACATACATAAAGTAGACTTATCTAGTTTATTATCCTATATTACTTTCAGCTTGCAAAATTACTGTTTTGCTTTGAGACTTGCAAAACAATGTACAACTTTTTTGGTTTTCGTTGAAAATGATTGATTTGCAAAGAGTTTGGATATACAGAAAGCAGCATCAGGTAGAAAGAAAAACAAATAATATATTTCGCAAAAAGGACTGAATGCAGTGTAAAAGCCGAAACTAACAGGCTAAAAACAAAAAAAAGGCATGAGAAAGGAGATAATATTCCCGTCTCATGCCCCACTCACTGAAAGTCAGTGTATGCTGTTAAGCCTCACCCTTATTGTTGCCAAAAGGCGCGATGGTGCGTGGCTGCTGGTTAGGAAGCTCTATTTTGCCGAACTCCTGCTCATAGCGCAACACGTTTTCTTGCAGTGCGGCCAGCAGGCGCTTTGCGTGCTCAGGAGCCAGAATAACACGGCTCTGCACGGCTGCCTTAGGCTGCATGGGCTGCATGGCAGCAAAGTCGATCATGAACTCTGAGTGTGAATGATAGATAACGGCCAGGTTAGCATAAGCACCTTTAGCCACCTCAGGGGAGATTTCAAACTGCAGTTGTTGCCCCTGGTTATTGTTTTCGTTTGCCATAATGTAATTATTTAGATTTAAATTTATTTTCTTTCACAAAGGTACAACAACTTAGCCGGATAACCAAAACATTCAATATTTTTTTTCAAAGATAGCATCTCAAACGTCACATAATTGAAACATAGAGTGCTGTTTTTGTCATCACATCATCCCAATATGCCCTTTTCGCTTTCAAAAAAGCATGGTTTTGCTTACCAAAAGCGCCTATATCGCTTGACAAAAAGGGGTGTTTTGTCCGACGCATGAGGCTGATTGGGCAAACAACTGTCATTCAGTAGATTACAAATTACAAAGAGGGCTGTGGAAGATATTGCATCCACAGCCCTCTTGATATAATTTTTCTGAAAGAGAAAAACGATTAGTTCTTGTCTTCCTCTACAGGTTCCTTGTCTGAGAAGTCAAGCACATTCTTGCGGTTGGCTTGCATTCTGTCGTAGTCTTCCTTTGAACCTACGATGATGCGTTGCCACTGACGCAGTCCTGTACCAGCCGGTATGAGGTGACCGCAGATAACGTTCTCCTTCATACCCTCGAGATAATCGGTCTTTCCGCGTATAGCAGCCTCGTTGAGCACCTTGGTTGTTTCCTGGAAAGAAGCGGCACTCATGAAGCTCTTGGTGCCCAAAGCGGCTCTTGTGATACCTTGCAGCACCTGAGTAGCGGTGGCCGGACGGGCATCACGAGTCTGCACCAGCTTCATGTCGCGACGGCGCAGCGTAGAGTTTTCATCACGCAGCTTGCGCACCGATATGATCTGACCCTTATAGCAGTTCTCGCTCTCTCCCGGATCAACCACTACCTTCTTGCCCCAGATACGGTCGTTTTCGTCAGCAAAGTCGAGCTTATCTATCAAGTCGTGCTCAAGGAATGTGGTGTCGCCCGGATCGT
>DLDC01000019.1:0-4218 GCA_002480935.1 Prevotella sp. UBA7782
AAGAAGTATGCGCTTGCCCTGCCATGAATTGTCGGGCGTGAGCGAATAAGTGTATATGCCCTTGCCCATTTCCTTAAATCCTCTGGCCGACAAGCGGCTCTTGATGTTGGCCGCATCGTTGTTCAGGTCGGGTCTCTCGCTGGGGTCAGGCTTCACCCAAGGTTGTGAGATTTGATAATCATGGGGCAAATTAACCGTTGTGGTGGCGGTCTGTCCGTCGTAACGGAAGGTCCAACCACGGTTGATGTTGATGGTGTCGCGCTGCGCCTGCATGGTTGAGGCTGCCGCAACACAAAGCATTGATAGAATAAAAGTTTTTTTCATGACATTAATTTCCGTCGGGTTTAACATTATCATAGAAGGGTGCCGGATACCATTTAAAGGTTTTCCAGTCGTCGGGTTGAGCGGGGCTGAAGTCTTTCCAGTCGGGCCGAAGGTCGTTGGTGACGGGCAGCTGACAAGCCTTCATGCCCATAACAACCATCTTAGCCACTTCGTAAGCTCCGTAGGGGTTGAAGTGGGTGTTGTCGGCCAGCTCCTTTTGCTGTCCGGGGAAGGTGCCCATAGGATAGTGCACCAATGCCCGTTTGCTGTTTTCGTAGCCCAGTGTTTCAAAGAAGGTGCGGGTCATGTCGTGCAGTTCTATCACTGGCACGTGCTCTCGCTGTGCTACTTGCCTCATGGCATTGGGATAGTCGCCGTGAGTTTCCATGATATGGAGCTGCTGGTCGTCGAAGAACCGCCTCTGGGTAGGTGTCACAAACACGATGTTGCCTTTGGCTTTGCGCACACGGTCGATGAACTGCTTCAGTGCATAGGCAAAGTTGTAATATGCACCTGCGCCTGCAAACTTTTCTTTCTGGTCGTTATGGCCGAATTCAACCAGCACATAGTCGCCCGGCTTGAGCATCGTCATCACCTTGTCCAGTCTGTTTTGGGCAATGAAAGTGGTGGCGGTGAGCCCGCTCTCAGCGTGGTTGCTGATGGCTATCTTGTCATCAAACCATCTGGTGATCATCTGTCCCCAACTGGCCCAGGGCTCATTCATCTGGTCTACTACCGTAGAGTTGCCACACAGAAATAGGGTTCGTGCGGTGGTGTCGGGCTCTATCTCGATGCCGGCGACGGCAGGACGAGGACCGTTAAACTCCAAGGTGAGCCGGTCATCCCAGTCAAGATAATCGTGCTCACGTGGCTTCAGCTTCACGCTCTCTGTTTCGTTGATGCGTGGCGACCGCTTGTTGATGACGAAGGTGTAGGTTTTTAGCTCTCCCTTACGTGTGGGTGTACATTCCAAAAAGAGTCTGCGGTTCTCTGCTCTCACCACAGTTTGTGCGGCAAAGTGCTTGCTGCCTATGGTGACACGTACCCGATAGTTGCCGTCGGGCACTTTTACGGAATAATAAAAAGGCGAGGTGCTGGTTTTAGTGGGCGCTTTGGTTACGTCGAAGCCATGGCCCACGGCATCGGAGTAATAAGGTATCTTCTCCGGATGATAAGGCAAGTCGCATTTCAGCGTATAAGATTGCGCCTTTGCCCCGCTGATGCTTGTAGCCAACAAGCACAGCATAAGAATAGTTTTCTTCATTTTGTATTAATAGATGATGGTATTTGTTATTTCCTTGCAAAGTTAACAAAAAGTCTTGATTTCTCGCTTGTTATAAGACTTTTTTGTAGTTATTTCGAATGATTTCCTACATTTCCGGGTTGACGGGCAGCATGTACGAACGGCGTGAGGGGTTAAAATCTATCAGCCATTGGTCTACGATGATATGGTTGTCCAGCGCTTTGATGCGCAATGTGTGCTTGCCCTTGCCGAGCCGGATGGCTGAAGTTCTTCGGCTCTGACCACGTAGCACGTTCTCTTTCCATCTCTCTGAGCGGTAAGGCTCCTTGAGAGAATACACTATGGGCGTTGCTCCGTCTATGCTCACGCTATAGCGTATGTCGCCCTTGTCATTGGCTTGCGTGGGGATAAGTGCCGTGGTGAGCATGGCTTTGCCCTCGCAGGTTGTGGTGAAAGCATATTCCAGCCATTGCCCTTTGGGCACAGCCACAGCGTTCATGCTATGCCCCAGCATCTGGATGGGCTCTATCCCTGCCCCCGCTGTTGTGTAATTGCAGGCATTCATGGCTATGTAGGTGGAGTCAGTTGTATTGGGCCATGAGCACGGTGCCCCCTCATTGCTGTCTGAATACAAGGCGGATAGCTGTGCGTCAGGCTGGGGAATGAAAGGCACAAGGGGCGGGTTGAACACCGGCAGGTCTCTTGGCGCGTTGTCCATGAGGCCGTTCCATTTGCCATGAGCCATCTCCTTATTATATGTCTCGGTTAAATGGTTTATCTTTTCATATGCCTTGAGGCTCTTTGCAACATGTCTCAAGGCTGTTTGCTTGCGACGGGTGATGGTTGAGTCTGTGCTTCCTGCACAGCATTCTCTTGCTCTTTGGGCCTCCAGTTGCTTCTCTGCCATGGCAGCGGCGGCCGTTACGGGATACTGAATGAAGGCAAAGAAGGCGTCGCGCAGGCTCTCCGGTACTTCAGCCGAAAGCTTTTCCACGGTGTTTGCAGTATTCTGCCAGTCGCTGAGGTAGTGTTGCAGCTCGTTGCCAAAAACATTCTCCTTGAACTCCGTATTCCTTACGGGAGTCAGTCCTCTGTCGTAAAGATTATTGTCACATTCCACCTGCGACCAGCCCATGAACTCCGGCTTTCTTACTGCGCACAGTTTGTAATAAGTGAGCATGGGTGCCAGCAGCTTTGCGCCCAGCTCCTGGCCGAAGATACTTTTCAGCCAATTGGTCAGGTGCCGGGTGATGGTGTTGTGATGGATGCTGTTGATGTTCCAAGCCATGTCCATGAAGAATTGCAGGTCATAGGCTGCCACCTTGGGGTCGTGCACATTCACTATCCACAACTTGCGTGCCTGATGATCGTAGGCCAGCTTCAGTTCGTTATATATCAGCCCAGGCTGAGTAGTGGTGAGCCACAGATAGTCGTGTGGCCGCCCCCAGTAGCTCAGGTGATAGTAGACGCCCGCGCCACCGCTTCTTTTCTGTTGCACACTGTCGGAGAGTCGGGTGAGATAGCCGTAGTTGTCGTCGCACCACATCAGCGTAACATCGTCGGGAACTTTCAGGCCGCTCTCGTATATCTGCAGCACCTCTTTGTAGGGTATGAATACCTGTGGCACTGAGCTGACATGCTTGCTATAATATTTGGCGATGAGCTCTCTCTGGCTGTTGATGACGGCCTGCAGCCCTTTCAGCTTCTCCTCATCGGTTTTCACACCTTGCATGCTGCCGTCGTGAATGCCCCTCATGCCGATGGTGAAGAGCGCGTCGGAGCCCTTCATCTCTTGCAGGCGCTTGGCCCAATACTGCTCAACGGCGTTGCGGTTGGTGATGAAGTTGTATTCGCCGTGCTGTTTTTCGTTCCACTCAGCCACGTTGTTGCGCAGCAAAGGCTCACAATGGCTGCTGCCTAAGACGATGCCGAAGCTGTCGGCCAGTTGCTTATTGCCGTCTACTTGGAAGAATCCTGTTGTGCCGGGATGCATGGCAGGCCACAGCGTGTTGGCCCTGAGCCTCAGCATGAGCTCGAAGATGCGCCTGTAAGTGTTATGACCCATTCTGCCATAAGGCTTACCAGCATCGGCCGTCAGGTAGCTCCAGTTGCGCAGACTCCAGTCTTCGTCATTGATAAATATACCCCTATATGCCACAGAAGGCATCTGTCGGTCATAATAGCCGTTGGGCAACGAGAGCCTGCTTCTGTGTTCTGGTGCGGCATCACCCCACCATACCCATGGCGTAACGCCCGCCAGGCGCGACAACTCCAGTATGCCGTAGGCCGTGCCTCTGCCATTGTCGCCCTTTATAATAATGTGACCGTTGTTGGCACTGATGCTGAAGGCATCAGATTCACCGGCTCCCGTTTGATAAATCTTGATGATTGCATCTCTGGAGCTTACGGCATCTCGCCCTGTTACGGCTCTCATGTCTTGCCGAAAGAGCTCAAGAGCCTTCTCGACAACAGGCGATACGCGAGTGCACACGTTAACGGTGACGGGATGCTCGCCATCAAACCATGTTACAGCAGGGCCGGTTGGCTTGCCGGATAATGGCGCATTGGCGCAGAGCAGAACTATAATCAGTGTGGTAAGAATAAAAGTTTTTCTCATAGATAGATGGTTTTTATGTTTATAAAAGGTTTCG
>DLDC01000019.1:4246-7641 GCA_002480935.1 Prevotella sp. UBA7782
CGCAAGCCGTTCCCTACATGGCTTGTAGTCTGCAAACAGCAGGGCGTATCACCAGTTTCCTTGCAGATAATCCAGACTGTCTATAGGGTCTGGTATCGTGTCAGCGGGATTGCTGATGTGCTGTATGCATAGTTTGCGCAGATCGTAGAAACTACCGTTATAGATGTTCAGGTCCACATACCCCCTGATGCCGGGCAGTTTTCCCACATCGGTGTGTTGCCAGAACTTCCATTGCCCGTGATATTCCATCTTTGGCACATAGTAGTGGGCTATCCAGTAAGGATAGTCGTCGAAGCGGGCATCCGACAGATACTGGTCGCGAAACTTATAGTTTGTGTAGATGATGGGCTTGCAGTTGTACTTGTCTTCCACTATGTGGAGCCATGTGAGCACCTCTCTTTGGAAGTCAGGTATCGACATGTTGGGCGACTTATGCTCTACGTCGAGCACCGGTGGCAGGTCTCCCTCCTCCAGATGCACGTTGGTCAAGAACCAGTTGGCCTGTTTTCTGGCGCTGCTCTTATTGCTCCAAAAGTGATAGGCGCCCCTGATAAATCCGGCCTCACGTGCCTGATAGAAGTTATCGGCAAAGTTCTCGTCGAGCTTGCTGGAGCCTTCCGTAGCTTTTACAATAACGAATCGCAGCGGGCAACCGCTCACCATGGCGTTGCGCAGCTCGTCCCAGTCTATCTTTCCTTGATAGTGGCTGACGTCGATGCCGTGTATCTCGTAGCCCGAGGGATATTCGGGATCGCCGTAGATAGCTCTCCATCTAAAGCCTGTAGGGCCTACAAAGTAGACGTAGAACGCCCATACGTATAACACAATGAGTGCTATGCTTCCTGCTAATCGCACCCATCGGGGCAGTTTTTGCCAGGGAAAAGACAGATGGGGCGTACTGCTGTGGCGCGCCTTCTGTCTGTTTTGTGTCCTTGTATGCGTTGTCCTGGTGTTCCTTGTCTTTTTATACATAACTGTGATACGCTATTGAGATATGGATGATGGGGAGCAGGAGACTGGCCCGGCTCCCCATAAGGGTCTCGGCCCTTTACTGTATGGGCACGTCGTGTTCCAGCTTGAGGGTGAGCGTGCATCTGTCGCACAGCTCCGACGGTCCCAGATATTGCAGCGGTCCGGGATAGATGTAAGCTGTGTCGTGCGCCCATCTGGCTCTTCTGGAAGCAAAATATTTGAAAGGCTTTCCGTTCAGGTCCACCAGTTTCTTCTTTATCACGGCATTATCCTCACCGTTTCTTCTCTCTATGTTCATCATCGATACGAGGGGCACGCCGCCGGCCTCCCACTCTGACGGGGCCTTCCACGTGTTCCTTACATAGGTCATATATCCCGTCTTTCCGTTCATAATGAGGTGCGCCGCGCTGATGCCCAGAGCATAGCAGTAGTTGGCATCATAGTTGGAGGGGAAGGCGCAACGGCCCTCATAGCCGAAGAAGTGGTGCTGCGCGGCGAACTTGCCGTTGTATTTGCCTTCTTCTTTCATCTTAGCCAGCTTGGCTGCCACCATGTGAGAGAGCAGTTGCTCGGTCTCGATGAGCGACACTTGCACGTTTCCGTGAGGATCTCTGTCCATTGCCAGTTGGCGTGCCACGTTGTCGGGCAGTGTCTCATAAGTGGCTTTATTCTTCGGGCTGAGGTGCTCCAGAATATATTTTCGCTGTTGCTTCAGCGGCAGGTCACGATATTCATCGGCATGTGCGGCCAGCAACTCGTTCAGTTCGCCTATCAGTCGGCCTATGGCCGGGATAAACTCTATCAGTCCTTCGGGCACCAGCACCACGCCATAGTTCATGCCTTCCTTAGCTCTCATCACCACAACGCGCGCTATCATGTTCACGATGTCGTTCAGGTCATAGTCTTTCTCCTTTATCTCTTCTGATATGATGCAGATGTTAGGCCTTGTTTCCAGGGCGCACTCCAGGGCGATGTGTGATGCCGAGCGGCCCATGAGCTTGATGAAGTGCCAGTATTTGCGTGCCGAGTCGCAGTCGCGCTCCACGTTACCTATCACCTCAGAGTAAGTCTTTGTGGCCGTGTCGAAGCCGAACGAAGCCTCTATGATGTCGCTCTTCATGTCGCCGTCTATGGTTTTCGGCACACCAATTACCTGAATGTCATCATGGTGTGCCTTGTAATATTCTGCCAGGAAAGCGGCGTTGGTATTGCTGTCGTCGCCACCTATAATCACCAGAGCCTTGATGCCCAACTGGTGCATTATATCGGCTCCCTTTCTGAACTGCTCTTCTGTCTCCAGCTTCGTACGTCCGGAGCCTATCATATCGAAGCCTCCCGTGTTGCGGTATTGGTCTATGATGTCTTTCGTTAGCTCTTTATAGTTGTGCTCTATAAGTCCCTCCGGCCCCATCAGAAAGCCGTACATGCGGTTTTCCGGATTGATGCGCTTTATCTCGTCAAATAGTCCGCAAATCACGTTATGTCCTCCGGGCGCCTGTCCACCGCTCAATATGACACCCACGTTAAACTTGGGATGGTCCATCTTTTCAGCAGGAACAAACTTCACTAACGGCATTCCGTAAGTGCAAGGAAAAAGTTTTTTGATGGTCTCCTGGTCGTCAGCACTGGTCAGGGCGGTTTCTTCCTCCACCCGTACAGCACCTTCCAATGCTTTTGGAATCTGTGGTTTGTAAGCAGCTCTCATTAGCTGCAATGCGCTCATTTTCATGTTTGGTTATATTTTAATTCATGGTAACACATCTGCTGATATGCTTTGCAAATATACTCGATTTCCTTGTAAAAGCCGAAGAATAGACTAAAAAAATGCAATTTGAAGCAAATTTTTCATCTTTCACCTTGCAGTTAAGCAATTTTTTTATAACTTTGAACGGTTAAAGCTCTTCCTTACAGGGCCTTCTGACTTGATTTTGGGCCTCATTCAGCGAAGCGATAAGACTNNGGGTTGCGGGCCTTTTGCATCAGTAGAAAGTAGTGGGCATGAGCTTTTTTCTTAGATATCAAACAACGAAAATGAATCAATTTAATTATTAGAAAGGAGATATACTATGGCAAGTAAACGCGATTTAAAACGGAGAATCAACTACATTTGCAGCGATTTGTTCGCAGAATGCGTGGCAGCGTCACTCTATGGCACCAGCGAATATAAGGAAACGGCTGAGGCTACTCTCACATCACTGCTCTTTATGCACCGCAACTATGTTAGGCGAATATCCCATCCCGAGCCCGGCATGACCAAGAAGGCTTATTACAAGGACCTTATATCAAAGTTTAACACGGAGACAGGCGAAATCATCGACCAGATAGCCAGCCTCCAGTAATTCCGTTTTTCATCACATATTCATGTTACAGAAACTTTGCAAGTTCATCCTATACAGACTTATGGGATGGAGCAAGCATGTCAC
>DLDC01000019.1:7653-7836 GCA_002480935.1 Prevotella sp. UBA7782
TCTGCCTGGCCCCCCACACCAGCAACTGGGATTTCCTCATCGGGCAGCTTTATGCCAAGGCTGAGGGCCTTCACAGCAACTTTCTTATGAAGAAAGAGTGGTTCTTCTGGCCCTTGGGACCTATCTTCAGACACATGGGTGGCATACCCGTATGGCGGTCTAAGCACACCAGCATGACCGACC
>DLDC01000016.1 GCA_002480935.1 Prevotella sp. UBA7782
ATGGGCATTGACAAACGGGCACCAGGACGGCCAGCCTCCTACTCTCAACAATATAATTACATCCTAACGTAGGGACGTACCTTGGTGCGACCGCAAGCGAAGAGCAATCGAATGATAAACAATAGAACACCAACACCGTGCGGATACCGAGACGGTGCACCTTTGTGGCACTTAATAGCCATCACGGCTAACATCAGTCATGTTGCCCGTTAAGCAGGAAAGCCATCAGGCCACGCATAACAGTGGCACGGGCAGCAGCGTCTTTGATGCACTCCAAGGGGAAGCCCATGACAAATGTCTTGCCGGACCTACCGTTATAAGCAACAGCAGCAGATTGTCCTGAAGCATATCTCATGGCCGTAAAAGCATTTTGCACCGGCTGCAGCACATCCGGTGATGTGGTGGCATAATGATGCTCATTGATGTTACGCCACACATCAAAATTAAGTCCAAGACCTGTGATGCCCTCACCTGTGCCAACGGCCAACTTGCCAGGACAAGACAGATGGAAGGTCTGACCGAGAAATTGTCTCTCCTCAGGTGCCGTCATATCAGAACCCACAAACGAACCACTGACCAATATTCGTCCGCCCCTAGCCACATAATCGGTCACTAGGCGGCGCATGGTGGGAGTGAAAGTTTTATAGTAAACCAGTGAATGACCATCAAAGCATTCCTGTCCCAGTAGCAGGTCGGTGCAACTATAATCAGCCATACGCACTGATCCACTTTCCAAGGCATCGGCCGAGCAGCTCACCACATTATACGCCTTGGCGGTGCGCAAGGCATCGGCGTGTTCCTTTACATAATTGAAGTCATTGCCCGCCACAAAGGTGCCCACCAGCTCTTGTCCGCTGTAGCCCAACGCACCGGGCCCCTCTTTTCCGGCCTGCGAGACATTGAAGCATTGCTGCGTGCCACACCATCCGGCCGTAGGACCCAAGGTGAGACCTGGGTCGGCATTGAGGTCAAAGCCCTGAAGCGAGTCGGTGTTGATGACGGCGGGCGATGAGAGTCGGTGAAAACCATTCACCACAAGCACCGTTTGCTTGGCGCCGGGCTGCCATACAACAGACAGCACTTCGGTGGGGAAGCTCTCTCCGCCGCGGTTGCAGGCTGTTATCTTAAAGCTGTAAGTGATGCCCGGCTTTACATCCACCTCACATTCGCGTCCCTGAACCTGTGTGGCATTGTTGAAGTCGCCGTTGCCTATGGCTACATATACATTATAAGATGTGGCACGCGCCGTAGGTTCAAGAGGGTCGGCCACGGGCTGCCATGACAGCCTCACCTTGCCGGGAGCCGCCAGGGTAGCCGTAAAATGGTTGGGAGCCAGGGGCTCTATGATGCAGTCTTTGTCGTGAGCCTTGCACACAAAACGGGCTACTGCCTTATAAATAGCCCTGGCCAGAGTGAACTTGAAGTTAGGGTCCTGCCCATATCTCATGTCGGCGAAGTTCTGATGCGATAGCGTCTCGATGATGGTTGCGGGCACTTCGGGACGTCGGGTCTCGCTATAGTTTCTGTCCCATACGCCCCGCCGCGTCCAACTGCCATACTTAGCGCCAAGGTCTTTGCACACGCCGTCGAGCACATCATCGGCCAGTTGTCTGCTCATGGCCCGCGACGCGCCGTTGTCGAAGCGGTCAGACCCCGAGTTGCCCGTTGTGGTACAGATGGTGAGTGTGCCCACAGTGCCCTGCGGTGCCGTTCCGGCATCAGAGTGAACGGCCAGTGACAGCTCGATGGGCACATGCTTGCCCTGCTGGCCAGGCAGATAGCACGAGCCTCCGGAGAGCCAGTTGGCCATGAGCGAGCGTGCATTGATGTCATCGTTATAGTCGTTGCTGCCGTTGCTGTGAGTCACCACGCTGTCGGGAGCCCCCGCCCATTGCGCATAATAGCGTGCGCCCTCCAGACATCGGGGCAATCCGCTCACGGAGCCGCCGCGGGCTATATTGCCCATTCCCCCGCCAAAGCGCACAGCATCGGCCGTCACAACGCCCTTGGTGTGTGAGGCGTTGGTGAGCACAACACGGTTGAACTTGTTGCATCCCTTATCAAAGTTGAACGTGCCCAGATACACCCATGTGCCGTCGCCCATCCGCTGATTGACACGAAACTCTGTTACCTGTCCTTTGTGATAAACCAGATACTGGGCATCATCAATACTCTTCTTTTGCGTCTGATAACTCACATATACCGCATGACGACCTTCTTCAGCGAAGTTAGGCTGCCAACTTATTGTGCTCACGGCTGCCTTGGTGGTTGTCTTTGCCATGCGGGCCGTACCAGAAGTGAAAGGATTCTCGCCGTCGGTGTAGCTGCCCGGATGTGAGGCAAAACCAGCCTGGGCAGTTGTTCGCCAAGCCTCCTTGCCTTGTAACTCATTATAATAAGGTGAAGAATGCGTGTCGTTGTCTATCACATACTCGTGCTTCTGCCAGTCGCGCTCGCGCGGTGTAAAGACTATGGCACCCGCATTTTGAAGCATGGGTATGAGATAAGGAATGACAATGGTTTGCGTGTAGAGGTCTTCTGTGGTGCAGAAGAGACTGGGGCGTTGCCACTTCCATGAGCCCGTGCGACTGTCATAATATCGCCCATGGCTAGCCCACAAGGACAAATGGCAGCCTTGCAGTCCGTGCGTGATGTTGTTGGGGCGCGACACATTCGCTACCCAGGGCCTGCCGGAATACTGAATACTCCCCCACCCCAGGCCAGCCTTCTGCTGCCCGGGCAGTTGGTTAGACACGAGTCTTTCTATAGCTGTGCCTCCTGTGATGACTGTTATCTTGTAGTCATCAAACGGACTGGGCACAGCTTTTGACAGGTCGTGATAGATTTCTTCTACCTTCTTCTTGCTGAACGACTGCTGGGCGAAGGCATCGCTAGCCGTTATGGTAAGTTTTTTGTGCGCGTCATCGAGCTTATAGCCAAGCATGACAGGAGTGTTGCCCGGTTGCTGTTGCTGCATGGCATAGCGCATGAAGTAACGGTTGAGCTTCTTTTCCAACTTGGCAACCTTCTTGCTGCTGTAGCTTTGGGCACTCATTGTGAGTGCTGATACAAGCATGACAAGAGCCATGAATGACCGTGAGAGTATTGTCATGCGTCTTCTCCTGTAGTGAAAAGTTCGGGATGCTTGCCTTTGAATCCCTTATAGTATTTCTTGATGGAGGCCATCTCAGCATCTATATTACCTGTAGGCAGCAGACTCTGAGTGCACTGAATCATTTTCTTTTCATAGTCCAGGCCATAGAGCAAGACGGGTATGCGGGCCTTCAATGCTATGAAGTAGAAGCCCTTCTTCCAGTCAGGGTTAAGCGAGCGTGTGCCCTCAGGCGTTATGCAGAGGCTGAAGCGCTTGGCTTTCTGTGCCTGATCGGCCAGGTGGTCGGTCATGCT
>DLDC01000033.1 GCA_002480935.1 Prevotella sp. UBA7782
GTCATTCCCGTATATAACCGTGAGAAGACCATACGCGATGCTGTCATGTCGGCACTAGGGCAGAAGACCAACTTTGCCTTTAACGTCATTGTGATAGACAATCACTCTACCGACGGCACGACGGCCATCTTGCAAGAGCTGGCAGAAAAGTATAAAAGACTCATACACCTGCAGCCTGAACGCGACGACCTGGGCATAGGAGGCTGTTGGAACTATGCCATCAACGACGACCGCTGCGGCCGTTTCGCCGTGCAGCTGGACAGCGACGATCTTTACTCATCGCCCAAGACACTGCAGCAAATAGTGGATGCCTTTCATGAGCAAAAGGCTGCCATGGTGATAGGCGCCTACCGCATGTGCGACTTCAACCTCAACACGCTGCCACCCGGGCTTATAGCTCACGATGAGTGGACAGAGCAGAACGGGTGCAACAACGCCTTGCGCATCAACGGACTGGGAGCGCCAAGGGCTTTCTTCACGCCCATTGCACGGCAAATACAGTTTCCCAACACAAGCTATGGCGAGGATTATGCCATGGGGCTCATGCTAAGCCGAAGATACAGAATAGGTAGGATATTCAAGGAGCTGTATCTCTGTCGCCGCTGGAACGGCAACAGCGACGCTGCCTTGAGCATAGAAAAGGTAAATGCCAACAATGCTTATAAAGACGGACTACGCACCATGGAGATAACGGCCAGGCAGCAGATGAACAACGGCAAGACCGACCTAATGGCTGACAATCAGTTGCAACGTTTCTTCTACAGGCAGTTAGAACGGTGGAACATTGGTAAACGATATAAGGATTTGCGAAACGCGAGGAAGAAGGAGGTCAGCCTTGGGCAAAACATATTCGTCATACAGTTCAACCCCGCACGCATCGTTAGCACGGGAGCCAGCATAGACAAGAAAGCCATCAGCAGCCGCCCCTGCTTCCTTTGTGAGAAGAACCGTCCCAAGGAGCAGATGAAGAAGATGATAGACGATGAGTTTGAACTGCTGGTTAACCCCTACCCCATCCTGCCCATGCACTTCACCATACCGGCAAGGAGGCATCGCCCGCAGGCCATCTGGAGCAACTATAGCGAGATGCATAGGCTACTGGCTACTTACGCCGACCTGATGGTGTTCTACAACGGGCCCAAGTGCGGAGCAAGCGCCCCCGACCACCAACACTTCCAGGCCGGCACGAGCGGACTGCTGCCCCTACAGACGGAGTGGCAGAGGCTCAGCCACAACCTGACTATCATACATTCGCTTAACGACGATGAATATCTGGCCGCCATCAACGATTATCCCTGTCCCGCTTTTGTCATCAAGAGCCAGACAGAGGGCAGCGACAAGGAACTTTTCAGAATACTCTATAAGGCATTGCCCATGCAAGAAGACGACACTGAACCTATGATGAATATCGTGGCATGGAAGCAAGAAGCCGACTTCATCAGCGTGGTGTTCCCACGCAGAGCGCACAGACCGCAATGTTACTTTGCCGCCGACGATGAGCAAATGCTTGTGAGCCCCGGAGCCTTAGACATGGCTGGCCTTATCATCACGCCGTGTGAAGAAGATTTCAAGCGCATTTCTGCCACGCAAGTACAGCAAATACTTGATGACGTGAGCATCACACGCGAGCAGATGAATGAGGTGACTGAAAAGATAAAAGCAAGCCGAAGCTGCAATGCACAGGCCTTTGTGGGCATCTATGACAAAGAACCCACCGTGCAAGTGGGCATCGTGAGCGCGCAACAGATACACTTCACCCTGAATGGAGAATATGAGGCAAAGGGCGAACAGATAACAGGCGAACAGATGGTTGAATTTTCTGAAGGGGGCATTCTGTGGAATGGTGTGCCCTATCAGGAACTGCGATTTACACCCAAAGGAAAGAGCTCATCGTTCTCACTCTATGACGTGACCATCGGGGTGGACTTTCACTGGGAGCGAAAGGAAACACAAACCTTCAGGGGCACACTTCATCTTGTAGTAGAATCTGACAAGATCTGTGCCATCAACGAGCTGAATGTAGAAAGCTATCTGGTGAGCGTCATCTCCAGCGAGATGCGCGCCACATCATCACCTGAGCTGCTCAAGGCTCATGCCGTTATATCGCGCAGCTGGCTCTTGGCCCAAATGCTCAAGCGCAAGGCGGCTCCAGAGGGTAGCAACAACTTCTTCTCGTTTGTGAAGAAAGATGATGAGCTGATAAAATGGTATGACCGGGAAGACCATACGCTCTTTGATGTTTGCGCCGACGACCACTGCCAGCGCTATCAGGGCATCACAAGGGCCTGCTCGCCACATGTGGCCGAAGCCGTAAAGCAGACAAGGGGGCAGATACTCACATCGGGAAACGAGATATGTGACGCACGTTTCAGCAAATGCTGCGGAGGCATAACCGAGGAATATCAATACTGTTGGGACAACACCAGCAAGAGTTATCTTCGGTCGGTGAGCGATACTCCCGAGACAATTCATCCCCTGCCCGACCTCACCATTGAGGAAAATGCAAGAAAATGGATATGCACTGACCAACCTGCCTTCTGTAATACGCAAGACAAGGCCATACTGTCGCAGGTGCTGAACGACTATGACCAAGAAACAGCCGACTTCTATCGCTGGAAGGTGGACTACACGCAACAGGAGCTGGCTAAGCTGGTGAATGAGAAGACGGGCATAGACCTGGGACAGATAGTAGACCTCGTACCACTGGGAAGAGGAAAGAGCGGACGTATATGGAGATTGAAGATAGTAGGCACCAAGCGCTCATTCACCATTGGCAAGGAGCTGGAAATAAGACGGGTGCTCAGCACCACACATCTCTACAGCAGTGCTTTCGTGGTGGATAAGAGCGACATACAAGATGGTGTGCCACAGCATTTCAAACTCACAGGAGCCGGATGGGGACATGGCGTAGGCCTGTGCCAAATAGGAGCGGCCGTGATGGGAGAGAAAGGTTATAAGTATGATCAGATATTGCTGCACTACTATCAGGGCGCCGAAATCAAGAAGATATACAAATAAACGTTTCCGATAAGGAAGCCATGAGCTGACATTTATTATATGGAAAGAAAAAGAACATCACCGTGGGCGTGGATACCCACACTTTATTTTGCCGAAGGGTTGCCCAACGTACTGGTTACTGTGGTTAGCGTAACTATGTACATGCAACTGGGCATGACCGATACAGATATAGCCCTTTACACAAGCTGGCTGCAACTACCGTGGATCCTGAAGTGGGCATGGAGCCCCTTCGTAGACTTATATAAAACCAAGCGGTGGTGGGTCATCACTATGCAGCTGCTCATCGGTGCCTCATTCGCAGGTATAGCTTTCACACTCAACACCGAACTATGGTTTCAGGGCACCATGTTCTTCTTCTTTGTCATGGCATTTATGAGCGCAACACACGACGTAGCTGCCGACGGCTATTACATGCTGGAGCTGGACAGCCATGAGCAGTCACTCTTTGTGGGCATCCGCAATACGTTCTACCGCATTGCTCTTATCTTCGGACAAGGTGTACTCATTGCCCTGGCAGGCATACTGCAACTCTATTACAGAGACATGAAGGCCTTCACCTGGTCGCTCGTCTTCTATGGCATGGCAGGCTTGTTCATTGCCATCTATCTCTACCACAGTGCTTTTATGCCCCGCCCAGCCGATGACGTACCACACGCAACAACCAAGCATGACGTTTTAAACGGACTGAAGGAAATGATAAAGGGCTTTGTGACGAAAGTGCCCTTGCGCACATTTGTCTTTGCCATGCTGTTCTTGCTGTTCTACAGATTTCCTGAAGCTATGCTGGGAAAGATGGCAACCACCTTTTTGCAACGACCAGGCTCAGAGGGCGGACTGGGGCTGTCACCTACAGAGTTTGGACTGGCATATGGAACCATCGGACTGATTGGTCTGCTGGGCGGAGGCATTGTGGGTGGATGGCTTGCCGCACGCGACGGACTGAAGCACTGGCTGTGGCCCTTTGTGCTGGCCCTTACGCTACCCGACTTGGTGTATGTGTATATGAGCTATGCCCTACCCACCCAACTGGGACTCGTGAGCCTGTGCCTCTTCTTAGAGCAGTTCGGCTACGGATTGGGCTTCACCGCCCTCACACTCTATATGCTCTATTACTGCCAAGGCAAGTATAAGACATCCCATTATGCCATCTGCACGGCCATCAGCTATCTTGGACTGATGGTGCCAGGCATGTTCTCAGGCCGGCTGAAAGACGCGCTCGGCTACCGCCATTTCTTCATTGCCGTGATGGTGTTCTGTGCCATAACGTTCATTGTGACGGCATTCATCAAGATAGACCCCAACTTTGGGAAAAAAGAAAATAATGTGCAAGAATGAGTGAGGTTATGTCAATGGGTGAACCTGAGGATATATAACCTTGTGACAAGTTCAATGACTGGCACTACTGAATGTCCGCTAAAAACAGCGGACATTTTTAGTCTGCGACTTTCGACAACTATCAGTCAGGGCTTACATAGAGTATATATCTGCATTTACATTGCCACATGGGCCAGTTATACATAGCCTTTCTGCCATTCTATAATGCCACTTTTACATCGCAAAAGCAGCTATATTGAACGCCTAAATGGGCTATATGAGTAATGAGAGTGACTACACTGACAAAGATTTTACTAAAACAACATCCCACCCATTCCACCCAAAAGGTAAACCTATTGATAGACAGCATCTTGTAAGAAAAACACCTTTGAAGATCATTCCACCCACATCTCACCCATATCTCACCCGTCCATGTCCGTTATCATCCATTAAATCAGAATTTATATAAAAGTGAATAGCTATGCCGAACATAGACGCATGAGCTAAAGCGTGATGAGACTGCCACGGGTGGCCATCCGCTCTTTTTCTTGTGGCAAATAAAGGTAGAAAGTTGGAATGAAGCGTTTGGCAGAGTGACTGCTTATATAGAAGATGACAAGAAATTGATGTTGGTTAAGGAACAGAAGGACAATTGGGCATACTTTTTGTATGTTACTACACCGAAGAATGTGTTAATGAAGAGGAAGGAAAGAATATGGCAATGAGACAACTGAAAATAGCCGCAAAAATAACTAACAGGGACAACGCGATAGACAAGTATCTATCTGATATAAGCCGCACGGAGACGATTTCGCCGGAGCGGGAGGCTGCATTGG
>DLDC01000034.1:0-258 GCA_002480935.1 Prevotella sp. UBA7782
TCCTTGGCGTTCTTCTTCAGGTCGCTGACAACCTTCTTTTTTTCCTCCGGTATCTCGTAGTCAGGCTCAAGCGTCTTGGTGTCTATGCTGAGCTCATGCTTCTTCAAGTCGCGTATATGTCCGTAAGACGACATCACCTTGTAGTCTTTGCCAAGGAACTTCTCAATGGTTTTAGCCTTGGCCGGACTCTCCACAATAACTAAGTTTTCCTGCATATTCAGTATCTTGCTATATATTCAAGGGCGCAAAAGTAAGAAA
>DLDC01000034.1:270-993 GCA_002480935.1 Prevotella sp. UBA7782
AAAAACTTTTGCTTACACCTTATATATAAACGCTTTTTTCTGTTTTTTTAAGGTTTAGTAAGCATCCAGAAATTCCAGGAGCGCCTGCCTTACCGACCGCATTCCGAACAGCTCGGTGTGTATTTCCGGCAGCGGCAGCCACATTAGCTCGGCCGCGTCGTCGTTGGCCACGGCGCCCTTGCAGTCTTTCACTTCACAGATGAAGAAGGTGTCGAGCGTGGGAACGTCAAACCCGCTGTATCGGTATTTGGTGTTGGGCAGGCTGCAAAAATATTTTGTCTGGGTAACAGTCAGCCCCGTCTCTTCTTGCACCTCTCTCTTCAGGGCCGACTCCAGCGTCTCGCCTATGTCACAAAAGCCACCCGGAAGGTCGAGCGTGCCCTTGCCCGGATTGCGCTTGCGCCGTTCCACCAGCAGCTCGTGNNTCGTGATTCTCGTTCATGATGAAGGCGGCCACTGCCGAGCTGGGATTGAGATAATACTCAAATCCGCAGTTTGCGCATCGCTTGCTCTTCTCGTCGTTGATGTCGAAATGTTTGCTGCCGCAAACGGGACAATAGGCAAATTTATCCAATACGTGCATATCTATATCTTTTTTACAAGTTATCCTCCACGCTGGGCCCACTGGGCACAGCGACCATGAGTTGTTAACGGCAATGGCTAAACATTAAATTTCCTTTATAATGCCGTGGGCATTACCTTTTGCGACTGCAATATTACAAA
>DLDC01000034.1:1012-6687 GCA_002480935.1 Prevotella sp. UBA7782
AAAAAACATTCAGAATGAATTTCAAGAAATTATTTTTCTTGCTGGGCTTGGCCGTTTTCTCACTTTCTGCGGCTGCCCAGCGCACTTTTGACGTAAACTTATATCAGGGCCGTCCACGCTACAGCAACGGCAATGTGCTAGACACTGCCAAGGTGAGGGTGTATCTTCCTGACGAGAAGAGCAACACGCGCAGGGCAGTGGTCATCTTTCCCGGGGGCGGCTACGAGTCGCTGGCTATGGACAAGGAAGGCTACGACTGGGGCGAGTTTTTTCAAAATCAGGGCATTGCGGCCATCGTGGTGAAATATCGTATGCCCAAGGGCAACCCCGACGTGCCCGTGTCTGATGCCGAGACAGCCATGCGCATGGTGCGCATCAATGCCGGCAGCTGGGGCATAAACGATGACGAAGTGGGCGTGATGGGCTTCTCGGCAGGAGGACATTTGGCCTCTGTGATTGCCACGCAAAGCACAGGAACGGCCAAGCCCAACTTCCAGATACTCTTCTATCCTGTCATTTCCATGATGGAAGGTTATGGACATGAGGGGTCGTTCAACAACTTTCTGGGCAAGCATCCCAGCAAGCGCGACCAAAAAAAGTATAGCTCTGACCAGAACGTATCGCGCATGACGCCGCGCGCCCTTATCTTTCTTTGCGACGACGACCGAGTGGTGCCGCCAGCCAATGGGGCCAGCTACTTCATGGAGCTGTATCGCCATGACGTGCCCGCCTCCATACATGTATATCCCAGCGGAGGTCACGGCTTCGGCTCAAAAATAGGATTCCGTTATCACGAAGAGATGATGATGGAGCTCAAGTCATGGCTTAAAAGCTTCTAAGCTCTATGGCGGAAGATTTTGATATAAGAGAGGAGCAGCTGTCGTCTGCCGAAAAGGAGTTTGAGAACGCGCTGCGACCGCTGCGCTTCGACGACTTCAGCGGCCAGCGCACGGTGGTGGACAATCTGCGTGTGTTTGTAGAGGCAGCCAAGTATCGTGGCGAGCCGCTCGACCATACGCTGCTGCACGGACCGCCCGGACTGGGCAAGACAACCCTCAGTCAAATCATTGCCAACGAGCTGGGGGTGGGATTTAAGATTACGAGCGGCCCCGTGCTCGACAAGCCGGGCGACCTGGCCGGCATCCTGACTTCGCTGGAGCCCAACGATGTGTTGTTCATCGACGAGATACACAGGCTCAGCCCTGTGGTGGAGGAGTATCTCTACTCGGCCATGGAAGACTATCGCATAGATATCATGATAGACAAAGGGCCGTCGGCACGCTCCATACAGATAGACCTGAACCCCTTCACCCTGGTGGGCGCCACCACGCGCAGCGGGTTGCTCACAGCGCCCCTTCGTGCACGCTTCGGCATCAACCTGCATCTGCAATACTATGATCCCGAAACGCTGCAACGCATCATCAAGCGCTCTGCCTCTTTGCTCAAGGTGCCCATAGAGGATGCCGCAGCTGCAGAGATAAGCCGCCGCAGCAGAGGCACGCCACGTATTGCCAACGGCTTGCTGCGCCGTGTGAGAGACTTCGCCCAAGTGAAAGGCAACGGAACCATCACCCATTCCATCACCAACATGGCTCTGCAGGCTCTCAACATAGACCAGTATGGCCTTGACGAAACAGACAATAAGATACTGCTCACCATCATAGATAAGTTCAGAGGTGGCCCTGTGGGCATATCAACCATAGCCACGGCCATAGGCGAGGATGCCGGCACGGTGGAGGAGGTGTACGAGCCCTTCCTCATCATGGAGGGATTTATCAAGCGCACGCCACGCGGCCGAATGGCCACAAAGTTGGCTTACGACCACTTGGGACGCAATCCCTATGCGGGCAATATCATGGAGCCCGACCTTTTTGGGTAATACTATAAGAGGCTTAACCGGCACATACAGCCAGCTAAGCCTCTTTTGCTATTCGTCAGGAAAAACTTCTTGCTTACTTGCCCGGATAGCCCGGCTCGCCCTTCAGCGGCCAGTAAGGCGACGGGTGGTGCATCTTCTTCATCATCTTGTCGAGCGCTTTCACCATCTTGGGATACTTCTCCGCCAGGTTGTTCTGCTCGGTGGGGTCCTCCTTGATGTTATACAGCTCCACAGGATGGCCCTGCCCAATCGACTCAGCCTTCCACTCGCCGTGGCGAATGGCACGCTGCTTGCCCGGAAACTCCCAGTAGAGGTATCGGTTGTCAGTGTCTATCTGCTTGCCGTAGAAGAGGGGCGACACGTCCATACCGTCTATATCGCGCGGCAGACTCTTGCTGCTGCCCGTTATCTGCGCAAGGGTGGGCATGAAGTCGGGGAAGTAAACCAGGTTGCTGAGGTTCTGCACAGGCACCTTTCCGGGCTGGTTTACGATGAGCGGAACCCTTATTCCGCCCTCATAGAGCTGCCCCTTGTGGCCTTTGAGGCCCGCTCCGCAGTTCAGCTCTTTGAGCGGAGCCATAACAGCCGCGCCGTTATCCGACGCGAAGATAACCAGTGTGTTCTGCCTCAAGCCCAGCGCGTCGAGCGCGCCCAGAACCCTTCCGATGTTATAGTCCATGTGTGTCACCAGGGCGGCATAGCGCTTGGTGTTGGCGCTCCAGTTGCCCTCGTCGTCATACCACGACGTGTCGTCGATGTGGTAAGGCTCGTGCGGAGCGTCGTAAGCCAGATAAAGGAAGAAGGGATGGTCCTTCTCACGGTTGATAAAGGCTATGGCGTCATCGGTAGAAATCTCGGTGTTGTGCCTCACATGGGCGTCGTGCTCGTTCTCACTGATGTTGATGAGGCTGTCGCCATGAAAACGATAGTAGGGATAATAATAGTATGGACCGTTGCTCTTGGGCGTTGATATGGTCCAGCCATAGAATTCGTCAAAGCCCCTGTGGTTGGGTGCTGCCATAGGGTCGTAGCCGTCGAGGTGCCATTTGTTTACCAGGCAAGTGCGGTAACCGGCCGTGCGCAGCACCGTGGCTATGGTGGTGTCTTCCGGAAGCAGGTTGGCCCGGTGCAGATAAGTGGTGTCGCCGTTGGTGTTTATCTTGATTCCGATGCGCCCTCCCACAGGGCATTGGTTGTCGCGTATGCGCGACTTGCCGGTGTTCTTGCCCGTCATGAGCGCGCATCTCGATGGCGACGAAATACCGCTGCCGGCATAAGCCTGTGAGAAGCGAGTGCCCGTAGCGGCCAGCTTGTCGATGTTAGGGGTTTGAATGTACTGGTTGCCGTAGCAACGCAAGTCGCCATAGCCCATGTCATCGGCCAGTATGAAGACGATGTTGGGCCTCTCCGGCGTAGCTTTAGTAGCTTTTTCCTGGGCACCGGCACAGCCTGGCACAAACGTGGCGGCCAGCATTCCGCCCAGACATAATTTTGTGTTCATAGTTTGTTTGGATTAATATTCGCAGATGCAAAGATAGTGTTTTTTGCCTTAACGTACAAGCATTGAAAGACATTTCTGCCTTAGCGCCCAAGTAGAGAGACATAAAAACGCATCCACAAAAGGGTGCTGCCCTTGTATGGATAATCATTAAAATCTGTTGCATGTAATCATTCTTTTACCAGCAGTTGTAGTGGCCGCGCCTTCTAATGCGTACGGCAGTCAGTGCATTCTGCAAATGTAAAGTGGTAAGGGCTGCAGCTGAATATGTGGACGAAGGCATGAAAAAAGCGGATATTGATTTGACAGCTAGCTATTTTTTTGTAACTTTGCAGCTGTTTATATTATGGTACTCAATTATATTTGGATAGCATTCTTCGTCATAGCCTTTGTCTTTGCGATTATTCAACTGGCTATGGGCAATACGACAATCTTTCAACAGATTGTCCTTTCTACTTTCGACTCTTCCAAAACGGCCTTCGAAACGTCGTTGGGACTTACTGGCGTGCTGGCCTTGTGGCTGGGCATCATGAAGATAGGCGAGCGGGCTGGCGTGGTGAATGTGCTGGCCAGGATGCTCAGCCCGGTGTTTACGAAGCTCTTCCCTGACATTCCCAAGAATCATCCTGTGATGGGCAGCATCTTCATGAACATCGCTTCCAACATGCTGGGGCTCGATAATGCCGCCACTCCTACGGGACTCAAGGCTATGAGCCAGATGCAAGAGCTGAACAACAAGAAGGACACGGCCACCAATCCCATGATTATGTTCCTTGTGCTCAACACGTCCGGCCTCACCATCATCCCCACAACCATCCTTGCCTTTCGCTCCTCTTACGGAGCGGCACAGCCCAACGACGTGTTCATACCCATCCTGCTGGCCACCACGGTGGCCACACTGGCCGGCATTGTCATCACTGCCTTGTGGCAGAAGATAAACCTCTTGCAGCCTGCTCTGCTGGCTACGTTGCTCGGTCTCATCGCTTTTGTGGGGCTGGTGATATGGGGCTTCGGGCAGATGAGCCGTCAGACGATGGACACGGTGACGGCTGTAGCCTCCAACCTGATACTCTTCGGCTTCATCGTGCTGTTCATTCTGGCGGGTTGGCTGAAGCACATCAACGTCTATGACGCCTTCATAGAGGGCGCGAAGGAGGGCTTCAGCACCGCCGTGCGCATCATTCCCTACCTTGTGGCCATACTTGTTGGCGTGGGCGTGTTCCGCGCTTCGGGTGCCATGGATATGCTCATAGGGGGCGTGAAGTGGGCTGTGGCAGCCTGCGGCATGAATACCGACTTTGTGGGCGCGCTGCCCACGGCACTCATGAAGCCCCTCTCGGGCAGTGGGGCGCGTGGCCTGATGCTCGAAACCATGAAGCATTACGGCCCCGACTCGTTTGTGGGCAGGCTGAGCTGCATCTTCCAAGGCTCCACCGACACCACTTTCTACATCCTGGCCGTCTACTTCGGCTCGGTAAACATCAAATACACACGTCATGCCGTGGCCTGTGGCTTGCTGGCAGACTTGGCCGGCGTGATAGCGGCTATATGCATAGCCTACATCTTTTTCGGCGCATAGCAAACATCTTATAGGCTCTGTGAGAGCGTAAATTCAATAACTCAGAAATGGCAAACTTAAAGTCACTCATGAAAGATACCGCCATCTATGGCATCAGCAGCATAGCCGCGCGGTTCATCAATTATCTGCTCGTGCCCATCGAGACATTCGCCTGGGCAGCCAAAGGTGGCCAATATGGCATCATCACCAACGTGTATTCTTATATAGCCATACTCATCGTGTTGCTCACCTTCGGCATGGAGACCACCTTCTTCCGTTATGCCAACAAGGAGGGTGAGAATGCCCGGATGGTTTACTCCACCGTGCTGCGCATGGTGGGAGCCGTGGCCTTGGCCTTTGCACTCATCATACTGGCCTTCCTGAAGCCCATCGCTGGCTTTATGGGCTATGCTGAGCACCCGTGGTACATAGGCGCCATGGCCCTGTGCGTGGCTATCGACGCTTGGTCGTGCATCATGTTCGACTATTTGAGATACCTGCACAGGCCCATGAAGTTCATGATTCTCAAGGTAGCCAACATCTTCATCAACGTGGTGATGGTGGCTATGCTGCTGCTTGTTCTGCCCGCCCTGCACATCTATATACCGGGACTCTACAGTGCCAACGGCGTGCCTGACGTGGGCATTGTGTTCTACGTCAACCTGCTGTGCTCGGTAGTCACGCTGCTGTTGTTGTGGAAAGAGGCGCGCGGCATCACCGCAGGCTTCGACTGGAAGCTA
>DLDC01000034.1:6721-15953 GCA_002480935.1 Prevotella sp. UBA7782
ACCTGGCCCATGCTCATCCTGGGCATCGCCGGACAGCTTAACCAGAGCGCTTCGCAGATACTCTTTCCCTATCTGTATGACGGAGCAGCCTCAGAGGCGAAGGCACAGCTGGGCATTTACGGCGGATGTATCAAGATTGCCATGATCATGGTGATCATCACACAGGCCTTCCGCTTTGCATACGAGCCTTTCGTATTCGGCAATAAAGATGCCGACAAGAAGCAAACCTATGCCAAGGTGATGAAATTCTATGTCATGTTCACACTGCTGGCCTATCTTTGCGTCATTGCTTATATGGACATCCTGCGCCATGTGGTGGCCCCCGATTACTGGGAAGGCCTGAAGGTGGTGCCCATCACGATGGCCGCCGAGATTATGTTCGGCGTCTACTTCAATCTGAGCTTCTGGTATAAGCTCACCGACCGCACCATCTGGGGCGCCTACTTCTCCGGACTGGGATGCCTGGTGCTCATCCTCACCGATGTTATCTTCATACCCCATTACAGCTATATGGCCTGCGCATGGGCCGGCTTTGCGGCTTACGGAATAAGCATGGTGGCCAGCTATTTCTTCGGGCAGAAGTATTACCCCATCAACTATCCCATCAAGGATATTATGATATATGTTGTTCTGGCCGTGCTCGTCTTCGCCGGAATGACCTGTTCCAACCAGCTGCTGCCATCGGGCTGGGCCCTTGTGGGCAACACACTGCTCTTGCTGGCGTTTGTGGCTTACATGGTGAAGAAAGACATACCCTTAGCCAGCCTGCCTGTCATTGGCAAGCACTTCAAGAAATAACGTAATCTTAATTAATAGCTATAGAAAACCTTATGAGAAAAAAACAATTCACAAAAGTTGTCACCTTGCTGGCTGCAACAGCCGCTGTGTGCATGCCGGCACATGGTGATGAGGGCATGTGGACACTGTACAATCTGCCGCAGGCGGTGTACGATGAGATGGTACAGGAGGGCTTTCAGTTGCCCTACAACAGTCTTTATGCCGGACAAGACGCGTTGAAGAACGCTGTGGTAAACTTTTCGGGCTACTGCTCGGGCGTAGTGGTGTCACCCAACGGACTGGTGTTCACCAACCACCACTGTGGCTTCTCGGCCATCAACGCCCACTCTACAGAGGAGCACGACTATATGCTCAACGGCTTCTATGCCAAGGACTACAGTGAGGAACTGCCCAACGAGAATATGTTTGTGAGCTTCATGAAGGACCAGAAAGACGTTACGGCACGGGTGCAGAATGTTATCAAGGGTATGACAGGCACAGCTGCGGGAGCTGCCATAGACTCTATTGCCAACGTGATGACCGACTCGGTGAAGAACATAGACAACACGCTGCACGTCGAGATTGATGCCTTCTATGAGGGAAATAAGTATTATGCCACTACTTATCAGAAGTTCGACGACATACGCCTGGTGTTCACCGTGCCCAAGTCGATGGGTAAGTATGGTGGCGAAACAGACAACTGGATGTGGCCCCGGCAGACTTGCGACTTCTCGGTGTTCCGCATTTATGCCGACCCGAAGACCAACGGCCCCGCCGAATACTCCAAGAACAACGTGCCTTATCATCCCAAGCACTGGGCACCCGTGAGCCTACAGGGCTATAAGGACGGCGATTTCTCTATGACCGTGGGTTATCCCGGCTCTACGGAGAGGTATCTGTCAAGCTACGGCATACAGCAGATGCGCGACATAGACAATACTACTCGCGTGCAGGCACGCACCATCAAGCTGGCCCTGATGAAGAAATACATGGACCAAAGCGAGAAAACGCGCATACAGTATGAGGACAAATACGTGGGAGCAGCCAATTACTGGAAGAACAGCATGGGCATGAACAAGTGCATAGACTCTATTGGGCTGATACGGCAGAAGCAGGAATATGAGGCCAAGATAAGGCAATGGCAGCTGCAAAACCCCACGCTGAGCGAGAAAGTGGACTTCGACCTGCTGCAAAAATTGTATGCCAAGGAGGCCGAGAGCGCCAAAGCATCCAGCTATATGGGTGAGTCGTTCTTCCGTACATCTGAGTTCTTTGCCCGCGCCATAAAGATTTGCAATGGTATGGAGGCAAAAGGGCCGAAGGATAACCCCAAGAAGCAATACGTGGAATTTGACGACAACAGCAACGAATGGAACTTGCAGCTCGATAAGGAGCTTACTTGCGCCATGCTGAAGAACTATGCTGAGAACGCGCCCGCACGCTTCCTGCCTAAGTTCTATACCACTATTAAGAATAAGTTCGGCGGCGATTACAAGAAGTATACCGACTATCTGTATGACAAGTCGGGACTGATGAAACCCGGATATAAGTTCTACGACCATAAAAAGAACTTCGCCAAAGACCCCGGAGTGGCTATGGGCTTCGACATCATGGAGGTTATCAGTGCTCTGAGAGAGGAACTTTATCCACTGTCAGACAGCATCAGTGAGCAGGAGAAGCATCTCTGCGCTGCCAAGATACGCATGGAAGAGGATATGCCACACTACTCTGATGCCAACTTCACCATGCGTCTGAGCTACGGACAAGTGGGCGGTTACCTCATCGGAGGCTATAAGTCGGGCTACTACACCGACGCTGCCAGCATCGTGGAAAAGATGAAACGGGGCAACGAAGTAGAAGAATATAAGGCCGAGCCCATTATGATGCAGCTGATGAGTCAGAAAGACTTCGGCCGTTATCAGGACAAGACAACGGGCAAGATGCAGCTCTGCTTCCTCACCAACAACGATATTACGGGCGGAAATAGTGGCTCGCCGATGTTCGACGGACGTGGCAGGCTCATCGGATTGGCCTTCGATGGCAACTGGGACAGCCTGGCCAGCGACATCAACTTCGACAGGCAACTGGCTCGCTGCATAGGTGTAGACATCCGTTACGTGCTTTTCATGATGGACAAGTGGGGACATGCCGACAGGCTGCTACAGGAGATTAACCCCCAATAACAGTCTCTTTGCAGGGCCCCAACGCCCATATCTATAACCCAAGAGGGGCAAGCAACACACGCTGCTTGCCCCTCTTGATGTTGTAAACCGTCAGAATGCTTTGACTGAATGATGTTTATGCCTTATAAGCAGACAGGTTCATGGTGCTTTCTGATAACATTTTGCCTTACTGCTTGATGTACTTTTTCAGCATATTCTCATACGGCTGATAGCCTTTAAGTGGCTTGAGGAAGGGAATATCCCTCAGCAAGCAGTAGCTGTTGAACCCTTTCTCCAGGGCTATCTCAAGCTTGCGCATGGCCATTTCCTTGTCACCTAAGAGCGCATATAGTTCTGCTGCACCAACATAATCAGATGAAGAAGGATTGTCAGCCAGGCATTTGGCTACGCTCTCCAGTGCTGCTTTGTCTATGCCCAGATAGTGCTGCGAGATGAAGGTGGGTGCGGTGGGCGTGCCCACGCTATCCATTTCTATGGCCTTACGGAAGTCTCCCTCGGCCTGCATGTCCATTCCCTGCTCTTTTTCCAGCCATCCTCTGTATAACAAGTCTCTGGCATCATATTCGTCAGGGTCGTCGCCTATGGCCTTGTTGTAGTCGTCTAAGGCTTTCTTATAATCGCCTTTCAGCATATAAGTCTTGCCCCTTACTCCGTAATAATTCGCTCCGCTATCAATGGCTTTGTCATATTGCGCCAGAGCCTTGTCGTATAATCCTTGGTCGCAGTACAGGTCTCCTATGCAAGCCTCATAGCTTGCTGTGCTCTCATCAGAGTCTTTGGCCAGTTGCAGTGCCTTTCTTATCCATGTCTCCGCGTTGGCATAGTCGTTCGTCATGAAGTAGGTTTTAAACACTTGGTATGCCCCTTCTGCGCTCTTGTTCAGGTTGAAGGCCTTCTTCATAGCCTCACCGGCTTGTGGATATTGCTGCAGCTGGTAATAGGCATCGCCCAGCAGGGAGGGCCACATCCAGTTTTTCGTGTCTTTGTTCATGCGTTCCTTCAGTCCGCTGATAACGTAGTCGCGCGTTGCCGTGGTGTCTACGTAGACCTTAAAGATATATGACACCTCGTCGTCGGCATCTATATTGTATAGGCTGAGCATGTCGTCGATGGCCTCCTTATATTTATCTTGGGCAAACCGCACCAGTGAGCGTTGCTTCAGGGCAGATGTGTTTTCGTTGTCAGCTTGCAACACTTTGTTGAGCCAAGTCAAAGCGTCATCATATTTTTTCTGACTTATCAGGCAGCCGGCTATGTTGTCCATCATGTCAAGGTTGCCGGGATCTGTCTCCAGCAGTGCCTTATAGTCGTCGATGGCCTCGTCATATTTTTCGTCGTTATAGTATTTTTCAGCCCTGGCGTTCAGCAGAGAGGCATTTTTGGGATAGCGTTTCAGCCCCTCATTAAGTGCGGCCAGAGCCTGCTCTTTGTCGTCTGCCGCCTCATATATCTTGCTTTTCAGAATATAAGCCTTGCCTAAAGACACTTCGTCTTGCTTGGGTATGTACTTCATGGCATTGTCCAGAGCCTTCAGCCCGTTGGCTATGTCGCCGCCATCGGCCACGAGCGATGCCTTCAATATCCATGCGTAGCCGTTCTTGGGGTTCTGCTTGAGCTCCTTGTCTACCCACGAAGTGGCTTTGTCCAGGTTGCTGTTGTTAATAGCTTCTACGGCTTTCTGCAAGTTGTAAGTTGCGTTTTGCGCCTTCATTCTCAGTGGGGCAAGAGCCAACATCAGGAGAATGGCGACCATGTAGGTGATGTTTCGAATCATAAGTGTAGGTATTAATTGATGCCACAAATTTAGTTATATAAGTTAAACAAAGCAAGTGATTTGTGAAAAAAAAAGTGGTTTATTTAGATAAAAATCATTCAAAAAGGCAGTGGCGGCACCGTTTGTGTGCCGCCATCGTCTGCTATCTGCGTGTCACCTTATAGGTGGTTGTCTTTCCGTTGGCGTCTTTCGTGCGCACCACATACACTTCGCCGGGCAGCTTGGCCAGTGGCAGCTTGCTCACCGCAAGCCCCTTGCAGCGACCCTCAGCCACCTTTCTGCCGTCGAGGGTGTACATCTCATAGCTCACGGCCTGTGCCTGCGGGGTTGCCTCAATGCCTGTAGCCTCACCCGTCACGGCCACGTTGAGTGTGCGTGTCAGGCTGTCGTTGTCGCCGTCGGTCACGGTCAGAGCAATGCTGTTGAGCGTTGCCGCATGCCCAGTGGGCCGTATGACGAGCATGCTGTCTTGCTCCGTGCTCAGGCTGAGCGCGTTTCCGTCATACTGCCAGGTATAGGTTGGCGACTTGGTGAAGCCGGCAAAGAGCGACTTCATGTTCACTTTTGCCGTTTCAGCGGGAGCCAGCACCCTGTGTTCCTCAGCCATCCAGTTCAGGTAGTCCTCCAGTTCGGTATAGCCGTCGTGGTTGCTGTCGGCATTGTTATTGGCCGTGTTGGGGTCGGTGCCCGTTATCTTCTCAAACCAGTCGGGTATGCCGTCCTGGTCGGTGTCATAGCCTTCGGGCCGCGATTCCTTGGCAAAGAGCTCCCATCCTCCGGCATCCTCCTCGTTGTCTATCTCGCCTTTGATGCCCGACAAGCTGCCTTTATACGTCCACGAGCGGTCTCTTGTCTCGCGCACCATGCGCAGGTCGTGGTCGTCTCTCATGGGTTGGGTGGCTCCGGCACACGAGAGCACCTTCTTGTAAGCCAGTTCGGGGCTGTCTATGGTGGCATGTGACTCAAAGTAAGGAGCCGTTCCCCAATACGTCCAGTCCACGGTTTGCTTGGAACTTATCTGCACCGACTTCATGTCTTTGGCATCCTTGTCTATCTTTCCGGACTTATTGTCTCTGATGTTGTTGTGCAGGTAGGCGCTCTGCGTGCCCTTTCCGGTGCCTTCCAGCTGCAGGGTGAAGATGCGNNNNGTTGTATCTTTGCTGCCGGGCCCTCTTTGTAGTAGTTGCCCACGAAGTTTACCTCATGTGCTCCGCCGTCAGTGGTTCTTGCGCCCCAGTTGTAGCACACATTATTAAATATATCCAGTTTTCCGGCATAATATCCGTTGCCGTCCAGTCCGCCGCCCATGCTCCAGTTGCGTCCGTAACAGTCTGCGAGCAGGTTGTGATGAAACGATCCTGTCTCACCGCCTATTGTGGCAGCGTAGCCGTGGTTGGTGCCTTCAGAGTAGTTTTTGTGATGAGCTATGCCCAGTGCCTCGGCTATCATGCTGTTCTGGAAGGTGATGTTCTTGGCCGAGCGGCTGGAGAACGTCTCGTCAGTGCCCCATGCCGCCGTGACGTGGTCTGCTATGGCATTGTCAGATCCCGACAGTCCCATGGCGTTGCCCGTTTGCTCCGGTGTGCCCAGTCCGCGATGCGCTCGCAAGAATCTGATGACGTTGTCGTTGCCGAAGTTCACGTTGCAGTGCTTCAAACAGATGCCCTTGCCGGGTGCCGTCTGTCCGGCCAGCGTGATATTGGGATTGGAGAATACGGCAGAGAAGTCCATGACGATGAGCCCTGACACGTCGAACACAATGGTGCGTGGCCCCTCTACCTGGGTCAGACCGTAGAGCAGCGAGCCCGGTGTGGCCTCGTTGCTCAGGTTGGTTACGTGATATACTGTGCCGCCGCGCCCCCCTTTGGCAAAGCGGCCGTAGCCCTCGGCACCCGGAAAGGCCAGCTGGCGGGGCTGGAAGCGCCACACCGAGGCATCATATTCCTGTCCCTGGGCATCCACCTCTTTTACCTTCCAGTAATAGGTGTTCATGCTGTAGAGCCCGCTCAACGTGTAAGAGGTGTCGGTAAGCAACCCCTTGTCCTCCATGTTATTGATGTCAGTGCCTATGAAGAGATGGTGCTTCACGGCCTTGTCGGCCTTCTTCCATGTGAGTGTCACCGTTCCGCCGTCGCAGTTGGCATGAACATCATAGTCGGCAGGATAGGGGTTTGAGGCCATCGTGGCCGGATTGCCCTCGTCGAAGGCGATAGCGTTGAGAAATACCGAGGATGTGTAGTAGGGGCTTGTGCTGCTATAGTCGGTTGCAGCGTCGGGTGTGCTGNNTATGGTCACGGGCCTGCCCTCCTGAACGTTGAAGCGCACGTAAGACGTTGCGCTCTCTGCCGCGCTCGTCATGTTGCATGTCTGGCTCACGCCCTCTTGCGCCAGCACGCCGTCTACATACACGTTGAGCTTGGGCCCCGCATAGTTGGTGGGATTGTTGTGATAGGCCAGCAGTGTGTGCTCGCCGGGCGTCAGTCCGCTCACGATGAGCTCCAGCTCACCCACCGGTCCTTGCAGCTTATGGGTCTCGCCGTCGTTGCTGGTGCTGATGGTCTCTATGCCGTCGCCCACTAGTTTGTCGTTATCTTGCGTTATCTTCTTGCTCCATCCGCTGCCCAGCGTGTTGCCACCCGAATGGCTCCCGCTCTTCACCACAATCTTTATGCCGTCGAGTGTCATCGAGTCGGCCAGGCAAGTCTTAGGAAATCCCGGAACGGTGTTCACCGCCCCGGCCCATGCCGTATAGCCGTCGGCTGTTACTTGTGCGGCGTTCCGGCCCGAAAAGTTAAAGTCTATTTTCTGCGCATTGGCCGCCGAGGCCATCACGAGAGACGCTAAAAGCGCAGTTGTCTTCTTCATATTCATGTTTGGATGTTAGGTTTTTATTTTTTGTCATGGGGCTCGTTAAGAGTTAACATGCACTATATAGTAGACGCGTGAGCTGCGATTTTGTACGCATCTGTGGACAAATGAAATTGCAATATTTATTCTTCTGTGGTCTGATGACGCGTTTCTTGCACTGTAAAAAATGTTTACATGACGCACAATGTTAAGCACACGGTTCGATGAAATGGGCCATTTTGAGCCGTAAAACCACCTTTTTTGGCTCGCGAAAGTGCCTATTTCNNTATTTCGCCACGCGAAAATGCCTGTTTTGGAAAGTAAAAGCATGGGTGCGACAGCAGAACTTGCAACCTGTTGACGTTCAATTCTTTGCGTAACTGACTTGCGAAACGATGATAAAGGGAGATTGGGGTATGAGCTTTGAAGATAAATATTTACAGCATGAAGCCTTCATACCCCGCTCCTTGTGCACGAAAGATGCTCGTTCACAAGGAACGGATGAGGCTTCATGACCTTAGAGAGAGGTGATGAGCAGCCACACATTGAGTGCGCTCACGATGGCGGCCAGACTATATAGGAAGACTGTGTTCCACGGTTTGTTGGCATACTTGCCCATGACGCGCTTGGAAGAGGTGAGGCTCACCTGCAAGAATACGGTGAAGGGCAGTTGTATGCTGAGCACCATCTGCGAGATGAGCAGCCCTTTGAAGGCATCGCCAATGAAGAAGATGACGAGCAAGGCAATGCCCAATGAGAGCACAACGCCCACGGCAGAGTGGGGGTCCTTGGCGTTATAACTCTCCTGAAACAGTCCTGAGAAGATACTTCCCGCTGCCATTCCGCTCGTGATGGTGCTGGATATGCCGGCCAGCAGCAGGGCTATGGCAAAGATGTTAGCAGCGTTGTTGCCCAGCAACGGCTCGAGCATGGCCTGTGCCTGCGCCAGTTCGTCTACGTGCTCGCCCCTTGCGAAGAAGGTACTTGCTGCCAGCAGAATCATGGCAGAGTTGATAGCCCAGCCCACAAGCATGGAAAAGAGCGTGTCGGCAAACTCATATTTCAGCATGTGCTGTATGCGCTCGTCGCCTTTCAGGTTGATTTCACGGCTCTGTATCACCTCAGAATGCAAGAAGAGATTGTGCGGCATGACCACCGCGCCCAGCACGCTCATGATGATGAGCAGCAAGCCTTGCGGCACGGAAGGCACCACGGCACATGTCGCTGCCTGCCCCCAGTCTACGTGAACCAGAAACAACTCATAGATGAACGACAGGCCGATGAGCGACACAAAGCCTATGATGGCCCGCTCCATGCGCTTGTAAGAATTGGTGAAGAGCATGATGAGAACGGCCAGCGTGACAAGTATGGAGCCCGTGGGTATGCTTATGCCCAGCAGCATTTGCAGGGCGATGGCGCCTCCCAGTATCTCTGCCAGCGACGTGGATATGCTGGCCAGCAGCGCTGTCACCACGATGGGGCGCCCCAGCCAGCGAGGAGCATACTTCACGGCGGCCTCGCTGAGGCACAATCCCGTCACTATGCCCAGGTGGGCAACGTTGTGCTGAAGGGCAATGAGCATGATGGTGGAGAGCGTTACCACCCACAACAGGGCATAACCATACTCTGACCCGGCGGCGAAGTTGCTCGC
>DLDC01000034.1:16039-16213 GCA_002480935.1 Prevotella sp. UBA7782
GCACCCAGCACATGTGGGTGCGTTTTGGAATGCAGTTCTTTCAGAAGATTCTTCATATCGTTTTTTGCTGACAAAAATAAGAAATAAAGGCGACACATGAAAGCTTTCGGATGACAAATAATCCCTTCTCACCCTTTTATCGCCATTTTTCGGTAGTCTTTCACCGCCATGGGC
>DLDC01000199.1 GCA_002480935.1 Prevotella sp. UBA7782
TTGCTGTGGCGCTGTTGTGTAAGGTTGCTTACGGTCACAAGGAGCCACGCCCTGCTGAGGGATGCTGTTGCATGTGTTGATAAAAAAATCCCGGAGAGGCATTGCCTTTCCGGGATATATGAGTTGTTAAGCCTTGGTGTGGCTGTATGTTCCAACCACGGTGCGGGTTGGAGTCATTGTTATTTGTTACTTGATGTATTTGATAACCTTACCGTCAGACATCTTTACGATGTTCAAGCCTTTCTGCTCGCCATTGACAAGCTGTCCGGCTGCGTTGTAACGTGCTACGACATAAGCGTTGGCTGAGGTGGCTGTTACGCCAGATATGCCAGTTGTTGCAGGAATGAGGTTCACGCCATTAACATTCTCTATAGCGTTGTCGAGTACGTTGGTCGTGTTGTGCTTGTTCAAGAAGGCTACGAATTTCAGGTCAGCCTTCTTGTATGTGCTCTTCACGTCAATGGTATAAGTCTTTGAGAACTTCTTGTCGTTCCATGTCACAGCGTCGCCCCATGAGCTGTTGAAGTAGCGAATGACGTGCTGATGATAGAACGAGCCTGTTGCTCCATTCTGGCTCTGTGCCTGGATATTGTCTTCTGTCATGTAAACCGTGAGGTAGTTGTTGGCATTGTCGAATGCCTCGTTGCACTCACCGTTTACGGTCAGCACTACCTGTGTAGTATCAGCGTTAGGCACAGCCGTCAGGCTAACCTTTGCATCAGACAACTGATTGATTTCATAAGCAATAACCTGCGTAATCTCATTAGCTGAAGTTGGTATCGTCATGTTATCAGATGCGGTCGTGCCTTCAGGATATTGAGCAGTGAAATACGGACGGCGGTTGTACATCAATGCGGGAGCGTATGTATAGCCACCATCATTGAATAGTGCTTGAAGGTCGTTGTCGCATGTCTGTGTGAGCCAGTCAGTGTAGTAGCCTGAGTGGTGGCACACTGCGAATACGCGTGTCGGGTCAGCAGTTTCAAGTGCAGTGTGTAGGAAGCCAGCCACACGTGGGCAGTTAGGACATTTCTCCGTGGTGAACTCTTCTATCACAACGTTTCTTGCATACTTGTCTTTGGCAACGCCAATCTCGCCATTTGCCACCTTGTCAGCGGCACCATTGTCTTGACCGTTCACCTTTGTTATCTCTACAGCCACTTTCTTTATGGCTGCCTCACTGCCTGTTGGCACCTTGAAAGAGAATGAGCCAACGGCACCAGTAGCAACAGATGTAGCGAAAGTCTGGTGAACAGACTCGCCTGCCACGCCGTCTATCGTTGCCGTATAGTCCAAGTCGGTTATTGGGTCTTTGCTCATGTTCTTGAAGTTGACGGTTACCGTGGCGGTGTCATTCACCACAGTGTTTATCTTGGAGAAGTCTTCCGGTATAGCCGCATAGGTGGGGAAGTTGCCTTCAACAAGCAGTTGCACGCTCAGGTTGCCGTAGCTTTCAGCCCCGATGTTGTACCAACCTTCTCCTTGTGTGCCCAGGTTGCCATAGGCGTAAGTGGGTTCAGTGGTTCCTTGCTGCACCAATGACCAAGGATAGCAGTCGTTTGTAGAGCCTTTCTTCTGTGTATAGGTATAGCCCACGAGGAAAGCTGTGTAGCCCGTTGTGTCTACCGTCCATGCCTGGTCAAAGTTAACGGTTGTCCATCCTGCACTGAACGATGTGCTGGATGGCGTCTGTGACTTTATCTCAGTAATGTTTCCGGCAGCGTCCACTCCGTAGATGGATACCTTCTTCACCGTAGCCGCTGCGCACAGACCCACGCGCATAGCCTTGGCCTGCATGCCTATCGTGCCATTGAATACCGATGCGGGCCAGTATGAGCCTAGCCCAAGGTCCATAGAGAGGCTAGCAAAGCCATATCCATATTCAGACAAGTCGTCTGTAGAATAGAGGCCGATGTAACGCTGGTTGTCAGCAAGTGCGGCCTTGCTAGGTGCGGCTTTCAGCACGTTGGGTGTTTCTGCTGCTACTGTAGCCTTCCCTAGAAGCCCTACGGCACGCTCTGTTTTGAAGTTCTGTGCGCTTGCGGTAGAGGCTAGGAGAGCCAATGCCGAAGCAAATAGTAATGATTTTTTCATGTGGTAATGGTTTTAAAATGACATTTTTTGTATTTGCTTATCTCAACACCTTGGCTGTTGTGCCGTCGGTGTATTTCACTATGTTCAGTCCCTTTTGCATGTCAGCGAGTTTGGCCCCGCTGGCGCTGTATATGGCAGCCACCTTCTTGCCTTGTGTGCTGCTGATGCCATTGATGCCAGTCGGGTCGGCATATACGAAGTGGAGCGTCACCTTGGGGCCGTAGCCGGTGACTTCGCCCGGGGTGGATTGGGTTATACCAAATTTGGTCGTAGTTTTTACTTCACGTACCTCTATCTGCATGGTAGCCGTCCAGTCGCCATAGGCAGCTGGCACCCATTCTGTTGCGATATCTTGGGCCTGTGCGTTTGCTTCAACTACACAGCTGCTAGACTGGTATACGCCCCCCGTAGCCCAAGCGGGAAGGCATGAGCCGAACGAACAGGTTCCGAATGAGCCGTTAGGCATGTTGGTGATGTCTATGCTCAGGTTGCCTGCTGTTTGTTTGCCGGAGATGTTCTTGATGTATAGTCCTGTGGATATCTTCCCCTCCGTCAGTGTCGATAGCGTGAGCGTTGTTCCGTCCTTCACCTCATTGCCATTGGCATCCTGAAAGCGGAAGGTGTTGTCTATCTCGCTGCTTTGTGCGTTGGCCTGCAGGGCGAAGAGCCCCATCATGGCCAGACATAATAAATAAATCTTCTTCATAAGTCTTTTTGCCTTAAATATGTTTGTTATTCTATTTTCTTTCTTACCACCTGCTTCACGCCATTGTCGTCATACACAAAGGCCACGATGTACAGGTGTTTGGGGTTCCAAGCCTTGTCGAGCGTCAGCTCATAGGTTTTGTTCAGTGCCTGCCCGGGCACCACGGTTACGTCGTCGCCCCATGTTCCGTTCACAGCTGCGCGCAGCACGTGGTTGTGTATGTAGGCATTGTTGCGTTTGCCGTCAGGCATGATCTGAAAGGCATTGATGCTGTCTTCGGTCACCCAGAGCTGCAGCTTGCCGCTCACAGTGGCGTCACCGGCTCCCACCAACTCAGCCGATATGTCTACGGTGTTGCTTTGTGCGTGATAGGTGTTGTCGAGGCTGATGTTCAGCTGCGCCTTCTCTTTCAGGTCGTAGGCCGCCTTTGCCGTCCACCAGTCCATGGGCATGAGCCCGTCAGAGCGGTCGATGAGCCCGCTGGGCTGGCTCTCCACCTTCCAGTGGTCATAGTAGGTGTCGCCCAAGTCGGTTGCCAACCCCAGTTGTGTAGGCGAGTTGTGCACTCCGAAGTAGCCGCAGTGTATGGCCACAGCAATGATGGTGTCGGCCCCATACTCTTTTTGCAGCTGCTCTATGATGTTGGTAGCCTTGGGGCAGTTCACGCAGTTCTGTCCTGTAAAGTCTTCTATCAGGATGTTTCTGCCCTGCACCTCTGGCTTGACGAACACCAGTCTTTCATCTTCATCCACGTTGCTGCAGGCTGCCAGTCCCAGCAGGGCGCAGGCAGCAAGTAGGGTGGTGTATATGATATTCTTCATTCTTTGCAATTAGAAATTATAGTTATACGAAAGTGTGAAGCCCTTTGTCTCAGGCACATAGCGGCAAACGCCGCCCGAGCAGTTGAAGCCTGCGCGTGTGCGGCCCCATCCCAGTTGTATGCGGTGCGCGCCCAGGTTATAGGTCACACTGGTGTTCCAGAAGTGGGCGTTGGTAAGTCCCACGTTATATTCGTCGCTCACCGTCACCATCCAGTGTGGCACAAGCGACAGCTCGGCCAGTGCGAAGAGCCAGTCGCCCTTGTCTTGTGCCGTGGTGAGATATTGTGCCTCGGTGCGCAGACGTGTCTTTGCGCTCAGGTTGAACAGAGCGTCGGCCACAAAGATGTTGCTGTGCACCATGCCTCCTTCGCCCTCTACGATGGTCTTGTTATAGAACTGGTTCATGTACATCAGGTTGAGCTTGACGTCACGCGTCAGCCTTTTCTCCAACTGAACGTTGATGTCCTGATAGTAAGTTCCGTTGCCCCAGCTCCAGAACGAGCTTCCGTAGCCGTAGGTTCCGCGTCCGGTGTAACTTGTTACTTGCACGTTGGCAGGGTCGGCGGGGTGCAGCTGTCCGTCGTCGGGCACTTCTGTCATCATGACATAGGTGAGCGGATGGTCTGTTTGCTTGATGGCGTGCACGTGGCTGAAGTTCACCTTGATGTTCATGCCGTAGCGTCCGCCCAGCGCAGTGTGCTTCTTGAAGTTATAGCCCAGCTGAGCCTGATAAGCCCACTCACCCTCCGGATGTGTGGCATAGGGATACATGGCGGCCAGGGCGTATGTCTGGTCTTGTGTGAAAGCGGGCAGATGATTGATGTAAGACGATGTTCCCGTCTCGCTTCTGTCGCTTCTGAAGGCGAAGTTCACCGACCTCTTGGCCTGTGCCAGCACGCTGAAGCCACGCTTTGAGTATGACCCCGTGAGCATAGCCACATATCCCGGGCGGTATATCCAGTTGTTGGTTGCCATGGGGTCTTGCGTTTTATAGGCATATTCAGCCAGCCAGTCCCAGCCTTTATGGCTGTAAGAGATGCGTGCGTCCCACGCATTTACGTTCTCCGGCAGCACCAAGCGGTGTGTCGGGTCAATGAAGATGTCGTCATGGCTTGCCTTCTCGTGCTTGTTCACCCAGCTTCCTCCCAGTGTGATAAACGTTTCTGAAGCCTGCAGGGCACTGAACCACTGGTCCAGGCTCAGCTCCAGGTCGGCTCCCGTCACCAACGAGTTGTTGTGTGCCCAGTAGCGTCTTTGCACGCCCGAGAGGGCCTTCAGCTGCACGCCCTTGAAGGGCTTGAGCACCAGTCGGCCTCCCAGCAGCGAGTTGTCTATGCCGAGCGACCGCTCTTCATAGGTGCGCAGAATGAAGCCTGAGCCGAACTGCTCGTAGAAGGTTCCCAGTGTGAGCTCTGCGTTCTTCAGTTTTCCTTTGATATAGAAGTAGGGCACGCCCCATCCTTTGAAGTCGTTTTCGAATCCCGGCAGCGGATGGTCGAGATACTCAAATCGCAGTCCGGCATCCACATATTTACTATTAGCGTTCAGGTCAATGTAGGTATTCGACCTGAAATCCTCGTTGCTTTTGTCGTCTTGTTTGCCCGTGGGTATGAGGTTGTCGCTCTGCACGCTACCGCTCAGTGTGATGCCCTTTCGCTGCGAGCCATCTTCAGCATAGCCGTCTTGTGCCTCGCTCTGTGCCCACATGCCGGCCGGCGTGGCCAGCATGGTCAGCAAGACGAGTGCGGGTAAGTCTTTTCTCATTATTTCAGCAGTTCCTTTACTTTTTCTATCAGTTCGTTCTCGGCGCCGTCGGTATATCCGTTGTGCTTGTATACGATGTTGCCTTTTCCGTCACACACAATGACGTAGGGTATCATCTGTATGCCCAGGGCACGCTTGAAGTCGCTGTTAGGGTCGAGCAGCACGTCATATTCCCATCCGTTTTCCTCCACGAGCGGCTTCACCTTGTGTATGTTCTGTGCCTGGTCTATCGAAACGGCATACAGCTTAACGCCCGTTTCCTTCTGCCAGTCCTCATACACCTCGTTGATAGCCTTGAGCTCACGGTTGCATGGGTGGCACCATGTGGCAAAGAAGTCTATGATGAACGGCTTGCCACCATTGTTCAGCGTGTCTGTCTTTATGGTTCGACCGTTGATGTCCTTGAGTGTTACACCTGGAAGTTGTGCGTTTATTGATGCCACAAAGCCTGTGAGCAAGAATAAAACAGATAAGATAAATTTCTTCATAAGCCAAATAAGATAATTTCTTAATGTTGAACCTGATTAAACAAGATGCACATCGGCGAACCGATAGCACTTATTAATACTTATTTTTCTTAGGTTGCAAATTTACACAATATTCTTTCCGTTTCGTCTATTCGAATAGTTAATATATGTTTATATTGCTATTTTTTGTAAGGCTTGTTATCTTTATGTGTCAAATTACTAATGCTTATACGCCTGTTGATATGATTTTGAAAGTTGAATGTGCGATTTTGTTACGTGCTATTTCTATACATTTATTCACCTTTCTGTTGTCATTTCCGGGTAGGTTAGGTGCTCATGCCTTGCCCTGTCATATCATATCCTCCTGCATGGAGTGTATGTGTGTTGCTTGTTTTTTGCTTGCAGATGGTCACAAGGGGCCGCGCCCTGGATGGGGGTGCTTGTTAGTGGTTGATTGCTGAACGTGGAAGCGGGCACCGGGACGGCCAGCCTCCTACGGCAAGCATAATAATTACACCCTAAATGTAGGG
>DLDC01000008.1:0-474 GCA_002480935.1 Prevotella sp. UBA7782
AATGGCACATTGAAATCTACACGCACAATAGCCTTATGGCCGGCGAAATTGAAATCATTGATCTTCATCTTCTCTTACTTTTATTATGTTTTAAGAATGATTATTCTACATGCAAATATACGCAAATAAGTTCTTCTAAAGGGCATGGAAAGGCAGTATTTATGTTTTTTTGCATTCTAAATACTGCCAAATGCCAAGTGAATATGCCAATCAGAGACGTTCAACCGTCTTCACACCCTTCACAGTTCGCAACTTCTTAATGAGTGAGTCGAGCCGCGAAGTGTCGTTGAGCAACACCTCAAGGTTGCCGCTGAAGAGCCCGTCGTGGGAGTCTATGTTGATGGAACGCATCACTATCTTCTCTTCTTTAGATATGATATTGGTGATATTGCTTACTATTCCGATGTCGTCATTGCCTATCACGCGCAGCGTAATGGCATATTGGCTGGTGCCTTTACCGCTCCAACGCGCCTT
>DLDC01000008.1:534-5852 GCA_002480935.1 Prevotella sp. UBA7782
ACGAAACCGAAGATGGGGTCGCCGTAAATGGGGTGGCAACACTTTGCCAGACTGAACTCGATGCCCTTGAGGTTGCGGTCGATGACGAGCACATCATCACTCGAACGGGCCAGCTGTTCATCGGGACTCTCGTACTCATAGTTCTGTGCGCTCTCCACAGTCTTGCTGTTATTCAGGTTAAGATCGTGGTCGCGCAGCTTCTGATATTCCTCTATGACATAGTTGGGGTCTAGCTTATCCTCCGCAATCTGGCGGTAGAAGTCAGACACCACCTTGAATCCCAGCTTCTTGATGAGGTGCGACATGATGCCTTCATCCACCTCTATCTTTCGGTTTTTGAAGCGTCTCTCAAGCATTTCCTTGGCATACAGGCCATCCTTTATCTGCGTTTCCTTCAGCGCCAGGCGTATTTTGGCACGGGCTCGGGCCGACTTCACAATGTTTATCCACTCTTGCTTGGGCTTCTGATTGGCCGAGGTGAGCACCTCAACAGTGTCGCCAGAGTGCAGCTCACTGCGGAAAGACACGTTCTTACCGTTTATTTTGCCGCCCACGCAGGTGTTTCCTATTTTGGAATGTATGTGATAAGCGAAGTCGAGAACGGTCGAGCCCTTGGGGAATTTGAGCAAGTCGCCCTTGGGAGTAAACACATATACCTCGTCTTCATAAAGGTCTTTCTTGAACGTATCCATCACCTGCAGGTCGTTGCCTGCCTCAAGCGCGGTGCGTATAGAGGCCAGCCAGTCGTCCATGCCACCCTCTGCCTTGATGCCTTTATACCTCCAATGGGCAGCCAGACCGTGCTCGGCAATCTCATCCATGCGCTCTGTTCTGATCTGCACCTCCACCCATTTGTTCTCCGGACCCAGCACCGTGATGTGCAAACTCTCATATCCGTTAGACTTAGGCACAGACAACCAGTCGCGCAAACGCTTGGGGTTGGGCTGATACATATCGGTTATGATGGAGTAAACCTGCCAGCATTGCATCTTCTCTTTCTCATAAGGCGAGTCAAGAATAATTCTAATGGCAAACAAATCATATATTCCTTCAAAGCCACACTTCTGTTTTTTCATCTTCTGCCAGATAGAATGAATAGACTTTGTGCGCCCTTTCATGTGGAACTTAAAGCCTGCTGCGGTGAGCTTTTCGGCTATTGGGCCTATGAAACGCTTGATATAGGCATCGCGCGAACGCTTGGTGGCGTTCAGCTTCTCCTTTATCATATAGTAAGCATCATGCTCCAGATACTTCAACGAGAGGTCTTCCAGCTCGCTCTTCAGCTGATAGAGGCCCAACTTATGCGCAAGCGGGGCATAGAGATAGCTGGCCTCTTCAGACACTTCGTGCCGTGCCTCCTCGTTATCAGTGTCACGTATTTGCCTCATCAGGTTCACCCTGTCGGCTATCATGATGAGTATCACCCGCATATCCTCGGCAAAGCTGAGCAGCAAATTCCTGAAGTTCTCGCTTTCTATGATAGGATTCTTCTTATAAAGGCTTTGCACTTTCACCAGACCATGAATAATTCCGGCCACTCCTTTGCCGTAATCGGTCTCCACTTGCTGCACTGACAGCGAACCGTCGAGCACCAGTTCGTAGAGCATAACAGCCAATACGCTGTCACGTTTAAGCCCGATATTCTCTACGCAAATGCACGCTGTCTGAAGCGCGCACACTATCGGATTAAGACCAAAAGCATTGCGAACCACTTTGCCAGCATCTAAGGCAGCACGAAACTGCATAGTAAGCTTTTGCTCATCATCGGGCTTCATGTAGTCTGATAGTTTCTCCCGAAGATCCTGGCTCAACTCTATGCACGTGTTGCGCTCATTTTCTGTAAAAGTCAACTTATCCTCCATAATATCACGAAATGTTATGGCAAAGGTATAAAAAATATCAAGAATAATTTCGGTTTTTGGCGAAAAGTAACTACTTTTGTACAAGTTATTGTTAAAACACGCATACTATTATTATACATTCATACCAAAAATATTATAGAAAATGAAAGAAGAAGACCTCAAGCAACTTACTGACCGTGGCATAACACCACAACAGCTGCAAGAGCAGCTAGATGATTTCAAGCACGGATTTCCTTTTCTCAAGCTGCAAGCTGCCGCATCTATAGGCAACGGCATCATGGCACCTGACGAGGTAGAGCGCAAGAAATACATAAGCGCATGGGAGCAGTATAAGGCTGCCGGACACCATATCACCAAGTTTGTGCCTGCCTCCGGAGCTGCCAGCCGTATGTTTAAGAACATGTTCGCCTTCCTTCATGCACCCTACGACGCACCTACCACCGACTTCGAAAAGACCTTCTTCGAGGGCATTAAGAAGTTTGCGTTCAGGGAAGCCCTATGCGATAAGTGCAAAGCCAATGATGGCAAGAACATCAAGACGATGCTTCAAGACGGCGACTACAAGGCTATTGTGCGCAACATGCTCACTCCCGAGGGGCTGAACTATGGTCAGCTGCCCAAGGGATTGCTGCTCTTTCACAGCTATCCCGACGGTCCGCGCACGCCGATGGAGGAACATCTGGTTGAAGCAGCGCTGTATGCAGCCTCCAACGGCAAGGCAAACATCCACTTCACTGTATCGCATGAGCACCTGCCTCTGTTCGAAAAGATGGTTAACGACAAGAAAAAGAAGTACGAAGACATGTTCGGCGTGCAGTTCAACGTCACCTTCTCAGAGCAGAAACCAAGCACAGACACAATAGCGGTTAACCCCGACAACACGCCGTTCCGCAACGATGACGGCTCGTTACTCTTCAGACCGGGCGGCCACGGTGCCTTGATAGAGAACCTGAACGAGATAGACAGCGACGTGATATTCATCAAAAACATCGACAATGTGGTGCCCGACAGGCTCAAAGAAGATACCGTTACGTATAAGCAATTGCTTGCCGGCATACTCGTTTCCCTGCAGAAGCAAGCCTTTGAATATCTCAGATTGCTTGACAGCGGCAACTATACACACGACAAACTAGAGGAGATTATACGCTTTGTGCAGCGCACCTTGTGCTGCCGCAAGCCCGATATCAAAGAGCTGGAAGACGCCGAACTCGTTATATACCTGCGCAAGAAGCTCAACAGACCTATGCGCGTGTGCGGCATGGTGAAGAATGTGGGCGAGCCAGGTGGCGGTCCTTTCCTGACATACAACGCCGACGGAACCGTGAGCCTGCAGATTTTGGAGAGCTCACAGATAGACACCAACAACGAGGAATACGTGAAGATGTTCAAGAGCGGCACGCATTTCAACCCCGTAGACTTGGTTTGCGCTACGAAAGACTATCAAGGTCACGCCTTCAACCTCAAAGATTTCGTTGACCGCAAGGCCGGTTTCATCAGCTCGAAGAGCAAGAACGGGCGCGAGCTCAAAGCCTTGGAGCTGCCCGGACTATGGAATGGAAGCATGAGCGACTGGAATACGGTGTTCGTAGAAGTACCTCTTTCCACCTTCAATCCGGTGAAGACAGTCAACGACTTGCTCAGAGAGCAGCATCAGCAAGCCTAAAAGAAGACCATTAACACTGCAACCTTATAAGATGAGAAGCATGGCGGCACACCACCGTCATGCTTCTTTTGTTTATTTATATTCTCTTCCTTGTCAGGCCGAAGAAGTACTCTTCAGCCAAGCAAACGGTTCAATTGCCGGTCTGTGATGCCCGGAACAACTTCTCTCAACTTACTTTCCATTCGCTGTCTAGAATCCTCTGCGCTTCTCTTCGCATGGCATGCATCATGGCCGAAGAGACTTTCGGGCGTAGCCAGCAACGAGAATCCCCAGCCATAAGGGCGGCCTGAGCGATCGTGAGCATATACAAAATCTTGCGTAACCACATATCCGGCCATCTGCAAACGCGTAACGTAGCCGTCGAACTTGCCTCTCATGCCCTTGCCTTGAAAGCCACAAGCCTGCCTGAGTTGCCGCGAAGGCATGCTGCCATTAACACTCAGCGTGGCCAATATGCCCTCCTCCACCGTTCCTTCCGCAGGTTTCTCATGCTTATAACGGCGCCAGTTACAGAAGTCGGGCCACCATTGGCGGGTTACAAAGGCTGCCTTTCCGCAGAAAAACTTGCCATAGGCGCATCCCGTTTCTCGGATGATGTCACCCTTCCAATCCCATAGCGGCCATTCCCATCCGCCCTCCGGCAGATACCGGTAGCGGCATTCCTCATCCATAACGTCGTCGGCGCTCCACCCCTCTATGCCGATGTTCAGCAACGGCAAGAACCCTACATCATTGATATACTCTATGAGTTGAGCGCACGTATGCAGTTTTTCCATCATCATATAAACCCATTATTATAGCTCTAATTCATGCAAAGATACTACAAAACAGGCAAGTAGGCAACTACCGAACAGAAAAACTGACATAAAAAAGCAGTTGAACAAAACAAGACAATGCTTGTTTCAGAATTATTTCGTACTTTTGCAGCAATAATAAGTACTTGCTTCTAACAGAAGAAATATGCGACAAATCATCAATCACTTCACCGACGACGACCTTTATAAGCTCACTATGTGCTGTGCCGTAATAGACAATTATCCCCTGGCACAGGTGCGCTATCAGTTTGTAGACCGCAACAACACGGTCTATCCGGCAGGCTTTGCCGACATGCTCATGGAGCAGATAAAGGCTCTGGAGGATGTTACCATCACCCAGGAAGAAATAGACTTCATGAGAGAAAAGTGCCATTACATACCTTGTTGGTTCTATACCTACCTGCGGGGATTCCGCTTCTCGGCCTCATGGGTAAAGGCTTGGCAAGACGACGAGGGCCATCTCTACGTGGAGTTTGAGGGCAACTGGTCTGACACCATCTTATTAGAAGTGAAGGTTCTGGCCATCATCTCCGAGCTATATTATGAGTTAACAGAGCAAACCAACCGCTTAGACTACGACGCTTTTTATCATCGCACCTATCACAAGGCCGAGAGATTGCTCCAGGCGGGGTGCGTTTTCTCTGACTTCGGCACGCGCCGCAGAGCCTCATTCCAGGCAGAAGACATTGCCATAAGCGCCCTCAACGACTGCTACAAGAGTCGTCCTTGGGCGGGAAAGTTTGTCGGCACGAGCAACGTCTACCTCGCTATGAAGCACAACCTGCTGCCCGTGGGTACCATGGCACATGAGTTTATCTGCGCCATAGGCGGCATGTATGGCCCGCAGATGGCCAACCATATAGCCATGAACGCATGGAGGCACACCTTCAACGGAGCCTTGGGCACATACCTCTACGACTCTTTCGGCTGGAAAATCTTCAGTCTGAACTTCTCAGAAGACTTTGCCAACCTCTTCAA
>DLDC01000232.1:0-3105 GCA_002480935.1 Prevotella sp. UBA7782
AAGGTGTACAACAGCATCCAACCCGGCGACTATGTTCTCATTCAGTTCGGACATAACGACATAGGAGCCATCGACAGCCTGAAAGAGAGAGGCGTGATAGCCTGCGCTGAAGACACTAACCATATTTACAAGTCGCACAGAACAGGTCAGTATGAGGTGGTTTACAGCTTTGGATGGTATCTCCGTAAGTTTATAGATGATGTACGTGAGAAGGGTGGTACGCCCATACTGGTGTCACTCACCCCAAGAAACGAATGGACCAACGGAAAAATAGAGAGACGAAACAACACTTATGGCAAATGGTATCGTCAGGTAGTGAGCGACACGGGAGTTGAATTTGTCGACCTGCACAACATCACGGCCGACTTTCTTGACCGCAAATGTGGAAGCAAAGAAAAGGCCAACAAGTATTTCTGTCACGACCACACCCACTCTTCATTGTTGGGTGCCCGGATGAACGCGCAAAGCGTTGCCAAAGGCTTAAAGGCCATACACAGCCGGCTGGCCGAATATCTTAAGTAGGCCGGAGTGTGCGCTGGGGCTACGCTGATAGGTCCGGCAATGCCGCCAGAAGGCATTCTGCCCCCGCGTCAAACCCTAAGAAAAGAGACAATAAAGCGAATGATGTCACTCATGAACAGAGCCTTCACCCCGTGATTATTGTCTCTTTGCTTCACTATTTGACACTTTTGGGGCTTTTATCGCCTTTATTCGTTAAATTTCATAAATTATTATGTCGATTAAAATGATATTTCTTAGAAATTCACTACCTTTGCGGAAGAAATAAGATATAATAAATTGGGCGGTAGCCTAGCTCACAATGATATTGCAAACCATGGCATCGTCTCTAAGAGATAGCCCTCTACTCTCGCTGAAAGCGGAATGAGGGAATACTCATAAGATATAAATTTGATAGTCAATCTAGTTTTCATTTACACTGATATTCAGGTAACTTTGCCGTGAGGCAAGGTTGCCTTTTTTCTTATTTCTTTCTCTCCAGTCCCATCTCGGCAGCTTTCTTTTCAAGCAGTTTCATCAACGGCTCGCGCTCATTGGGCACCACATTGTCCAGCACAGCCTGCTTCAGACATTTCTTCAACTCGCCTACTTCAGCACTAGGCCTCAGATTGAACATCTCCATAATTTCATTTCCATCGATGCAAGGCTGCAAGAGTCGCTTATAATCCTTTTCTTTCAGTTCCTCCAACTTCTCCCTCACAATGCGGAAGTTGTCTAGAAAGCGCTGCTTGCGCAAAGCGTTCTTGCTGGTAATATCAGCCTCACAGAGCGTCATCAGGTCGTCTATATCATCGCCGGCATCATTCAGCAACCTTCGCACAGCCGAGTCGGTAACCTCCTCATCGGCTATGGCAATAGGGCGCATGTGCAGGTCTACAAGCTTCTTAACATACTTCATCTCAGCTCCCATAGGCATCTTCATACGCCTGAAGATGCCCGGAATCATCTTGGCCCCAATGATGTTATGGTTGTGAAAGGTCCATCCCAGTTGATTATCCCATTGCTTGCTGCGCGTCTTACCTATGTCGTGAAAGAGTGCCGCCCATCTGAGCCACAGCTTATCTGAGTGAGCAGCCACATTGTCTACTACCTCCAGAGTGTGATAGAAATTGTTTTTATGAGCCTTGCCCATGCGCTTTTCAACGATGTCGAGAGCCGAAAGTTCCGGCAGAAGTATCTGCAGCAGGCCCGCACGCTGCAAGTCTACGAATCCCTTGCTAGGATAGCGTGTCTGCATAATCTTGTTCAGCTCGTCCAAGATGCGCTCCTTGCTCACTATGCTGATGCGTGAGGCGTCGCGCACCAAAGCATCAAACGTCTCGTCTTCTATCATGAAGTTGAGTTGTGTGGCAAACCTTATACAACGCATCATGCGCAGGGGGTCGTCAGAGAAGGTGATGTCAGGATCTAGCGGCGTACGGATGATGCCATCAAAGAGGTCGTCTATGCCGTAGAAGGGATCGACCAACTCACCAAAACGGCCTCTGTTAAGACAAACGGCCAATGCGTTGATGGTGAAGTCGCGCCGGTTCTGGTCGTCCTCTAGCGTGCCGTTCTCAACAATAGGCTTACGCGAGTCGTGGCTGTAACTCTCTTTCCTGGCCCCGACAAACTCCACTTCCAAGTCTTGAAACTTCACCTGAGCCGTGCCAAAGTTCTTAAACACGCTCAGATGAGCCCTCTTGCCGAGCATGTCCTTCAGCTCCTTGGCCACCTCAATGCCACTGCCCACCACAACAACATCAATGTCATTGCTGGGCCGTTCTAAGAACAAGTCGCGCACATAGCCGCCCACCACATAGCATTCAACACCCAGCTTGTCGGCTGCGGCAGATATTTTGTGGAAGATATCTTTATCAAGTAAGTTTGCCAAATCGGCATCAGATAGGTCACGCATCGTATTTCTTCTATTTTAAAACAATGTGCAAAGGTAATGAAATAAATCCAATTCCGCAAATCCATCATTTCATCGGCAAAGCAAAATGCCCCTTTTTACAACGTAAGAATGCCTATTTCGCAAGCCAAAAGTGCCCATTTCGCAAGCCAAAAGTGCCCATTTTGCAAGCCAAAAGTGCCTGTTTCGCAAAACGGTTGCTATGTGGGGCGCTGACAGCAAGCAATAGCCCGGCAGCAGAAAGCCTGCCTGCAACATCACAACATGCGCAGACCATATTATGTTTTTTTATTAACACGTTGCTTGTTTATATACAAAATATGTGCTATCTTTGCAGAACGAATACTAAAAACTTTACTTATAAAACATGACAATCAAGACTTTCATGATGGCAGTTGCGTGCTGCACGGCCATCCCAATGAACGTAACAGCCCAGCAGCTGCCGCAAACCACGCAAGAAGCAAAGCCCGGCGTGAGATGGTGGTGGTTTGGTTCGGCCGTAGACAAGCCCAACCTGGCATGGAGCCTGTCGCAATACGCCTCGCACGGAATAGGCGCCGTGGAGATTACACCCATCTATGGCGTACAGGGCAACGACCGCAACGACATACCTTACTTGTCTGACAAGTGGATGGATATGCTGCGCTTCACGGAGGCTGAAGCCCAAAAAGACGGCATAGAAACCGATATGG
>DLDC01000232.1:3137-6625 GCA_002480935.1 Prevotella sp. UBA7782
GTGGGTACCCATCAACGAAGCAGCTTGCAAGGCTGTGTTTGCCGACACCCTTGTCAGCACGAAGACAAATATCAAGAGCATCAAGTTCAACCTTCCCGCTAAGGAAGTGCCCTCATCCGTTCTAGACACCATCGTGGCCTTTCCAACCCCTCAGAAAGGCATGAAACGCGTCATTGCACTCTATGTAGGACGCACCCGACAAATGGTGAAGAGAGCGGCACCAGGTGGAGAGGGCTATGTGATAGACCACTTTGACAAGAACGCCGTGGCACATTATTTAGCGCACTTTGACGAGTGCTTCGCCAAAACCGGCACCCCCTACCCTCACACTTTCTTCAATGACAGCTACGAAGTTTATGGTGCCGACTGGACGCCCACGCTGCCTCAGGAGTTTGAGAAGTTGCATGGCTACAGTCTGATAAGCAACCTTAACAAGTTACTGGACGGCGACACGCAGGTGGTGAGCGACTATCGTGAGACGCTCGGAGAGATGCTCTTGCACAACTTCACCGAGCAATGGACGGCCTGGGCGCACAAGCATGGAGCCATAACGCGTAACCAAGCACACGGTTCACCTGCCAACCTCATCGACTGCTATGCTGCCGTAGACATCCCTGAGATAGAGGGCTTCGGACTCACCAACTTCGGAATAAAGGGACTCAGACAAGACCCTGGCATGACGCGCCCCAACTACAGCGACCTCAGCATGCTGAAGTATGCTCCTTCGGCGGCACACATCACGGGCAAGAAGTATGTGTCTAGCGAAACATTCACTTGGCTCACGGAGCACTTTCGCACCTCGCTCTCGCAGATGAAGCCCGATCTAGACCTGATGTTCTGCGCCGGAGTAAACCACATGTTCTTCCACGGCACGGCCTATTCGCCTAAAGACGAGGCCTGGCCGGGATGGAAATTCTATGCGTCGATAGACATGAGCCCCACCAACAGCATCTGGAGAGACGCGCCTTATCTGATGAAATACATCACAAGATGCCAAACCTATCTGCAATGGGGCGCCCCCGACAACGACTTTCTGGTGTATCTGCCCGTCAAGGATATGTGGAAAGAAGACACAAAGCACCTGCTCATGCAGTTTGACATTCACAGCATGGGCAAGAAAGCTCCACACTTCATCAGGACGATACTCGACATAGACAGTCTCGGATTCGACTGCGACTACATCAGCGACAAGTATCTCAGCCAGCTCACACGCACACCTGAAGGCACATTGCGCACGGCAGCGGGAACAGAATACAGGGGGCTCATCATCCCGAAAGGCACTACCATCGGTACTGAACTGCAACGGCAGCTCAACAGACTGGGCAGCGCAAACATCATTTATGGCGTGAACGGACAGCAAATGGCTCAGGCTGCCAAGCCTGAAGAAATGAAGAAAGCCTTCAGACTGAAGATGATCAGGCGGAAAGACAGTAATGGCTACCACTATTTCATAGCCAATCTCACGCCCAATGACGTGAGCGGCAAGACTCATCTGGCCGTTAACGGGAAAACAGCAATATGGTTCAATCCCATGGACAGCACCTTCACCGACGCCCATCTCAACGGCAACGAGTTAAGCATCAGCCTGAAAAGCGGTGAGAGCAGAATATTGCTCGTGGGAAACTACCCCCAGACTGAACCCCTGTCACAGACAGCCCTGACTGCACAAAAGACCGATAAAGAGGTGAGCGACTTAGATCTTTCTACACAAGAGTGGACACTCTCTTTTGTAGACGAGCAGCCCAAGGTTGACACCACCTTCACTCTGTCCTCACTCAAGAGCTGGGAGAAGCTTTCGCCCAAGGCAGGCATAACCATGGGAACGGGTGTTTATACCACTCACTTCAAGCTCAGCAAACAACAAGCAGCAAGCTATGCCCACATCAACTTGGGCGATGTGAGAGAGTCGGCACGCGTTTACATCAACGGACAATATGCCGGTTGCGCATGGGCCGTGCCCTTCATCTTGCCCGTCAAAGGCCTTCTGCACAAAGGCAACAACACCCTTCGCATTGAAGTAACCAATCTTCCGGCCAACCGAATAGCACAGATGGACAGGGATGGTATTCAATGGCGCAAAATGAAAGAGATAAACATAGTGAACATTAATTATAAAAAATCATCTTACGCCGGTTGGACTCCTATGCCTTCCGGACTTAATTCTAACGTTATACTGACTACAAAATGAAAAAGACAATCATCTTGGCCCTCACTCTTTTGGCCACATCCGTCGGCATGAAAGCTCAAAACGCTAACGAAGTATTGCAGACTGCCCAGCGCACAAACAACTATTTCATGCAGAAATATGCCGATCCCACTATTCCGACCTTCGTAAAGAAAGAGCGCTCAAGCAACCTTTGGACGCGCGCCGTTTATTATGAGGGGCTAATGGCCTTGTACGAGATAGACCCTCAGCAGGCTTATGCCGATTACACAGACCGGTGGGCCGACTTTCATAAATGGACTGCCCGCAATGGCGTAAATGCAACAAACGCTGACGACCAGTGCTGCCAACAGACTTATATAGAGAGGTTTATGCAAACAAAAGGAAAGAAAGACTTGAGCAATGTACAAAAGAACCTCGACCATCAGATAGCATCCGGCAGGGTAGACTATTGGTGGTGGATTGATGCCATACAGATGGCACTGCCCGTATATGCCGAGTATAGCAAAGTGACTGGCAACAGAAAATACATCGATTATGGCATGAAGTGCTATCGCGACACACGTGACCGCCGCGGATTGTTTAACACTAAAGAGGGCTATTGGTGGCGTGACAGCGTTTACAAAGCCCCCTATAAAGAGCCGGACGGCAAAAGCTGCTATTGGAGCCGAGGCAACGGATGGGTATATGCGGCCCTGGTGAGAACCATGAGCACCCTTTCGGCATCCGACCCTTACTATAAAGAGCTCAGAAAAGACTTCATGCGCATGAGCGAAGCGCTTGTCAAGAGCCAGCGCCCAGACGGATATTGGAACGCAAGCCTGGTGAGTTCCAACTATGCCGGACCGGAGATAACAGGCACAGCGCTCTTCCTTTACGGCATGAGCTGGGGCATCAGACAAGGGCTGCTCAGCAAGAGCACTTTCAAACCCGTGTGCGACAAGGCTTGGAAAGCGTTGCAAGCCGCTGTTCATCCCAATGGCTTCCTTGGCTATAACCAAGGAACAGGAGCCGGACCACAGGCCGGACAACCCGTAACTTACACCAGCATACCCGACTTTGAAGACTATGGCACAGGCTGCTTCTTGCTGGGTGCAACAGAATATTACAAACTGCTGAGCCGGAAATAACACATAAGCAAAAGTCTGTGAGAAGGGTTGCTGAAGAGTGTCAGCACACTAGTATCTCACAGACTTTTTTCTTTCATAACCCTAAAAAAAGACTTCAGAATAAAGAAACATCTCATCTTTTCTTGGTATTATGGCTAAATAAAGGTCATAATACAACATGGTTGCAATGAATATTTTGTAACTTTGCACCACAA